>JAJZPJ010000284.1 GCA_021811225.1 Pseudomonadota bacterium | reverse complement strand
TGGAACCCTGGGACGGCCCGGCCGCCATCGCCTTCACCGACGGCCGCCAGATCGGCGCCACGCTGGATCGCAACGGCCTGCGCCCGGCGCGCTACGTGCTCACCGACGACGACCGCGTGATCCTGGCCTCCGAGGTCGGCGTACTGCCGGTTCCGGAGAGCCGCATCGTGCGCAAGTGGCGCCTGCAGCCCGGGCGCATGCTGCTGATCGACACCGAGGCCGGCGGCATCGTCGACGACGACGAGCTGAAGGCGCAACTCGCCGCGGCGCGCCCGTACCGGCAGTGGGTCGAGGATCTGCGCGTCCGCCTCGACGCGCTGGACGCGCCCGGCGGCGGCGCGGTCGTGCCGCCGCCTCCCGCCGACCTTGCGCAGCGGCTGCGCGCCTTCGGTTGCAGCGCCGAGGCGCTGCGGCGCGTGCTGGCGCCGATGGCCGCGCAGGGTGAGGAAGCCGTCGGCTCGATGGGCGACGACGCGCCGCTGGCGGTGCTGAGCACACGGCCCAGGCCGCTGCCGGCCTACTTCCGCCAGTTGTTCGCGCAGGTCACCAATCCGCCCATCGACCCGATCCGCGAGCAGCTGGTGATGTCGCTCACCGGCTTCGTCGGGCCGCGCCCGGACTTGCTGGACATCAACCAGGTCAACCCGCCGCTGCGCCTGGAAGTGGCGCAGCCCATCCTCGATTTCGAGGGCATGGCGCGGCTGCAGCAGATCGCGCGCATCAGCGACGGCAAGTTCCGCAGCTACACGCTGGATATCTGCTACCCGGCCGAGTGGGGCGCCGAGGGCATCGAGGCGCGACTGGCGTCCCTGTGCGCCGAGGCGGTGGATGCCGTGCGCGGCGGCCACAACATCCTGATCGTCTCCGACCGCGCACAGGACCCCGCGCGCGTGGCCGTTCCGGCGCTGCTGGCGCTCTCCGCGTTGCACCAGCATCTGATCGCGCGCGGCCTGCGCACGCAGACCGGTCTGGTGGTGGACACCGGCGCGGCGAGCGAGGTGCATGACTTCGCCACGCTGGCCGGCTACGGCGCCGAGGCCATCCACCCCTACCTCGCCCTGCACGCGGTGGCGTCGCTGGCGGCCGAACTGTCTGACGCGCAGGGCAAGCCGATGGCGCCGGCGGCGGCGCAGCGCAACTACATCAAGGCCATCGGCAAGGGCCTGCTGAAGGTGATGTCGAAGATGGGCATCTCCACCTTCATGAGCTACTGCGGCTCACAGTGCTTCGAGGCGGTGGGCCTGTCGCGCGCGCTGGTGGACAAGTACTTCTGCGGCACGGCGTCCGGCATCGACGGCGTGGATTTGTTCGATCTCGCCGGGGAAGCCTTGCGCCTGCATCGCGCCGCCTGGGCCGAGACCGACGAGAACCGCATGCTGCTGGGCGGCGACTACGCCTGGCGCGCGCAGGGCGAGCGGCATCTGTGGTCGCCCGACGCGGTGGCCAAGCTGCAGCATGCGGTGCGCTCGGGCCGCTTCGAGACCTATCGCGAATATGCCGCGCACATCGACGGCGCCTCGCGCCACCTGTTGACGCTGCGCGGTCTGCTGGAGCCGCGCACGCGCGCCGAAGGGCCGATCCCGCTCGACGAGGTCGAGCCGGCCAGCGCCATCGTGCGCCGCTTCAGCACCGGCGCGATGTCGCTGGGCTCGATCTCCACCGAGGCGCACGCCACGCTGGCGCTGGCCATGAACCGCATCGGCGGGCGCAGCAACACCGGCGAGGGCGGCGAGGATCCGGCACGCTACCGGACCGAGCTGTCCGAGGGCGCCAAGCTGCGCGAAGGCGATACGCTGGCCGGCGTGCTGGGCGCGGACGCCGTGGTCGCCGACCAGCCGCTGCGCGACGGTGATTCGCTGCGCTCGCGCATCAAGCAGGTGGCCTCCGGCCGCTTCGGCGTCACCACCGGCTATCTGGTCAGCGCCGACCAGATCCAGATCAAGATGGCGCAGGGCGCCAAACCGGGCGAGGGTGGGCAATTGCCCGGCAACAAGGTCAGCGATTACATCGGCTACCTGCGCCACGCGGTGCCGGGCGTCGGGCTGATCTCGCCGCCGCCGCACCACGACATCTACTCCATCGAGGATCTGGCGCAGCTGATCCACGACCTCAAGAACGTCAACCCGCGCGCCACGGTCAGCGTGAAGCTGGTCTCCGAAGTCGGCGTGGGCACCATCGCCGCCGGCGTGGCCAAGGCCAAGGCCGACCACGTGGTGATCGCCGGCCACGACGGCGGCACCGGCGCGGCGCCGCTGTCCAGCATCAAGCGCGCCGGAACGCCCTGGGAGATCGGTCTGGCCGAGACGCAGCAGACGCTGCTGCGCAACGGCCTGCGCGGGCGCATCCGCGTGCAGGTCGACGGCCAGCTGCGCACCGGCCGCGACGTGGTGATCGCCGCGCTGCTGGGCGCCGACGAGTTCGGCTTCGCCACCGCGCCGCTGGTGGCGGCCGGCTGCATCATGATGCGCAAGTGCCACCTCAACACCTGCCCGGTGGGCATCGCCACCCAGGATCCGCGCCTGCGCAAGCTGTTCTCGGGCGCGCCGGAGCACGTGGTCAACTACTTCTTCTTCGTGGCCGAGGAGGTGCGCGCGCTGATGGCGCAGATGGGCGTGCGCCGCTTCGACGATCTGGTCGGACAGGTCGAACTGCTCGATGTGCACCCCGAGCGCGCACACGCCAAGGCCGCGCGGCTGGATCTGACGCGCCTGCTGGCGGTGCCGGGCGCCGGCCCGCGCCACCACGGCGAGGCGCAGGATCATGGTCTGGCGCGCGCGCTCGACCACACGCTGATCGCGCGTGCCGAGCCGGCGCTGGCGCGCGGCGAGCGCGTGCATTTCATCCAGGACGTGCGCAACGTGCACCGCAGCGTCGGCGCCATGCTGGCCGGCGAGCTGGTGCGCCGCCGCGGCGCCGCCGGACTGCCCGACGACACCCTGCACATCCAGATGGAAGGCAGCGGCGG
>JAJZPJ010000040.1 GCA_021811225.1 Pseudomonadota bacterium | reverse complement strand
GAGCTCAACCAGGTATTCCTGAACCTGCTGGTCAATGCCGCGCACGCCATTGCCGAGGGCGAGCGGGGCAGGATCACCTTGAGGAGCGGCAGCGAGGGGGAGCGGGTCTGGATCGAGGTGGCGGACAGCGGCAGCGGCATCGCGCCTGCAAACCTGAAGCGGATCTTCGATCCCTTCTTCACCACCAAGCCGATCGGGCGCGGCACGGGGCTGGGGCTGTCGCTGTCCTACGGCATCGTCAAGAAGCACGGCGGCAGCATCGAGGTGGATAGCGAACCCGGCCGGGGCACCACCTTCCGCATCGTCCTGCCGCTGCGCCGGAACCACGCGCACGATGCCGCCACCGCCCTGGACGGACCTTCGGAAGGGTTGAGATGAAGCGCCGGATCATGCTGGTCGACGACGATGACGCGGTTCTTCAGGCGCTGCGCCGGCTGTTCCGGCGGCTGCCCTGCACTTACGGCAAGCTGAGCTACGAGCTGGAGATCGAGGCGTTCACCTCGCCCGGCGCCGCGCTGGCTCGGGCGCGCGCGCTCGAGTTCGACGCCATCCTCAGCGACTACCGGATGCCGGAGCTAGACGGCATCGAGTTCCTGAGGCGGGCCCGGGCGCTGCAGCCAGACGCGGTGAACATGCTGTTTTCCGGCAGCGGCGATCGCGCCGCCGTCGAGCGGGCCTTCGATGAGGCGGGTATTTTCCGCTTCATCGCCAAGCCCTGGGACGATGCGACCCTGGTTGGCGCGCTGGCCGAATCCTTGAACCACCGCGACCTGATGCGCGAGCAGCGCCGGTCAGTCTAGTCGTCCGGCAGCTGCCCGCGCGCGATCAGGAAGATCTTGCCTTCTCCGCTCGCGGTGTCGATCCAGGTCAGGGGCAGATCGGGGAAGGCGGCCTCGACGATCTCGCGATTGTGGCCGACCTCGACCGCGAGCATGCCCTCGGGCGTCAGGTGCTGCCGCGCCTGGACCAGGATGCGGCGCACGATGTCGAGGCCGTCCTCGCCCGCGGCCAGCGCCAGTTGCGGCTCGTGGCGATATTCCGGCGGCAGCTCGCGCATCGCGGCGGCGGTGACGTAGGGCGGATTGCTGACGATCAGATCGTAGCGGCGGCCGGCCAGGCCATCGAACAGATCGGCAGCGACGAGTTCGAGCCTGTCCTTGAGCCCGTAATCGGCGACGTTCCTGCGCGCCACCGCGAGCGCGTCGGCCGACAGATCGACGGCATCCACCCTGGCTCCCGGAAAGGCCAGCGCCATCAGGATGGCGAGGCAGCCCGAGCCGGTGCATAGGTCGAGCGCCGAGGCGACCGCGCCCGGATCCTCGATCCAGGGCGAGAAGCCCTCGTTGATCAGCTCGGCGAAGTAGGAGCGCGGCACGATCACTCGCTGATCGACGTAGAAGCGGAATTCGCCGAGCCACGCCTCGTTGAGCAGGTAGGCCGCCGGCAGGCGCTTTGCCACGCGCAGCTCGACGACGTGGTGCACGGCCTGGCGCTCGGTGCGCGTCAGGCGCGCGTCGAGAAAGGGATCGAGCTCGCCGCGGGGCAGGTTCAGGGTCGCCAGGATCAGCCAGGCCGCTTCGTCGACGGCGTTGTCGCAGCCGTGGCCGAAGAACAGGCCGGCCGCGGTGAAGCGGCTGACCGCGTAGCGCAGCCAGTCGCGCAGCGTGATGAGTTCGTCGATGACCGGGGTCATGACGCCGCAGCCAGGAGCGCTGCGAGCGTCTCGCGGTAGATGGCGCTCAGCGGTTCCAGGTCGGCCACCGCGACGCACTCATCGACCTTGTGGATGCTGGCATTGACCGGCCCGAACTCCACCACCTCGGCGCAGACGTCGGCTATGAAGCGGCCATCGGAAGTGCCGCCGCTGGTCGATAGCTCGGCGCTCACGCCGGTGATCCGGGCGATCGCCGCGGACAGCGCCGCCGCCAGGCGGCCCCGCGGCGTCAGGTAGGGGCGGCTCACCGGGCTCCAGGATAGTTCGTAGTCGAGACCGTGGCGGTCGAGGATGGCATGGACGCGGTCTTGCAGCGCCGCCGGCGTACTGCTGGTGGCGAAGCGGAAATTGAACAGCAGCTCGAACGCTCCCGGGATCACGTTGCTCGCACCGGTGCCGGCGCGGGCGTTGGAGATCTGGAAGCTGGTCGGCGGGAAATACTCGTTGCCCTCGTCCCAGGTCTCGCGGGTGAGTTCGGCCAGCGCGGGCGCCGCGAGATGCACCGGGTTCCTCGCCAGTTGCGGATAGGCGACGTGGCCCTGCACGCCGCGCACCACCAGCCGCGCCGAGAGCGAGCCGCGGCGGCCGTTCTTGACCGTGTCGCCGAGCCGCGACACCGAGGTCGGCTCGCCGACGATGCAATAGTCGATGGCTTCATTGCGGCTCCGCAGCCGCTCGACCACGCGCACGGTGCCGTCCCGGGCGTCGCCTTCCTCGTCGGAGGTCAGCAGCAGGGCGATCGAGCCCTCGTGCCGCGGCGCCTCCGCCACGAAGCGCTCGATCGCGACCACCATCGCCGCCAGCGAGGACTTCATGTCGGCGGCGCCGCGGCCGTAGAGCCGGCCTGCGCGAAGCTCCGGCACGAAGGGATCGCTGTGCCAGGCGTCGAGCGGTCCGGCCGGCACCACGTCGGTGTGGCCGGCGAAGCACACGAGCGGCGAGGCTTTGCCCCGGCGCGCCCAGAGGTTGCTCACCGGAGGGCAGTCGATTCTTTCGCAGACGAAGCCCAGCGGCGCCAGGCGGGCGGCGACGAGGTCGAGGCAGCCGGCGTCGTCGGGGGTGAGCGAGCGGCGCGCGATCAGGGCTTGCGCCAGTGCCAGGGTTTCCTTGTCCATGATGCGGGCCTACTCCAGCTTGAGGTTCGGTTCGGGCAGGTCGGCCGGGTCCTGATCGATGGGCGGCACGAGCTTGGCGCGCGCGGTGCCGGGAGCGGACTGGGCATTGTTGATCAGCCAGGACAGATTGGTCGGCGAGTCGGCGTGGGCGAGCGCATCGTCCAGGCCGATGGTGCCCTCCTGATAGAGGCGGAACAGGTCCTGCTCGAAGCTCTGCGAGCCGGGTGCGAGGCTGCGCTCCATGGCTTCCTTGATGTCGTTGATCTCGCCCCGCTCGATCAGCTCGGAAATGTGGCGGCTGTTCAACAGCACCTCGGTCGCCGGCACGCGCTTGCCGTCGCCGGCCATGACCAGACGCTGCGAGGCGATGCAGCGCAGGCTGGCGGCGAGATCCACGAACAGCGACTGCCTTTTTTCCAGCGCGAAGAAATTGGCGATGCGCGAGAGCGCGCGGTAGCTGTTGCTGGCGTGCAGCGTCGCCAGGCACAGGTGTCCGGTCTGGGCGTAGGCCAGCGCCAGCGACATGGTCTTCTCGTCGCGGATCTCGCCGATCAGGATGCAGTCGGGCGCCTGGCGCATGGCGTTCTCCAGGGCGTCGGCGAAGGAGTGGGTGTCCTGGCCGACCTCGCGCTGGTTGACGATCGATTTGCGGTGCCGGAACAGGTACTCGATCGGATCCTCGACCGTCAGGATGTGGCCGGTGCGCTGGCCGCTGCGGTGATCGATCATCGCAGCGATGGTGGTCGATTTGCCCGAGCCGGTGGCGCCGGCGACCAGCACCAGGCCCCGCTGTTCCAGCACCACCGAGGACAGCACCTTGGGCAGGCCCAGATCCTCCAGCCGGGGAATCTCGCTGGTGATGAAGCGCACCACGATGGCGATCGTGCCGCGCTGGTGAAACAGGTTGATGCGGAAGTTGCCGATCTCGGGCACGCCCCGCGAGACGTTGATCTCCCGCGCCCGCTCGAGCTGTTCGGCCTGCGCCGGCGTCAGCAACTCGCCGCTCATCCGCTGCAGGGTGTCCGGGTCGATGATCTGCTGATTGACCGGGACCGTCCTGCCCTGGATCTTGATCTGGATCGGCGCCCCGGCCGAAATGAAGATGTCCGAGGCGTGCTTCTCGGCCATCAGCCGGAACAGCTTGTCCAGGATCATGCCGGCGTCAGTCGCCGCGCAGCAGCTCGTTGATGCCGACCTTGCTGCGCGTCTGGGCATCGACGCGCTTGACGATGACGGCGCAATAGAGGCTGTATTTGCCGTCGTTCGACGGCAGGTTGCCCGAGACCACCACCGAGCCGGCCGGGACGCGGCCGTAGCTCACGGTGCCGCTGGCGCGGTCGTAGATCTTGGTGCTCTGGCCGATGAACACGCCCATCGAGATCACCGAATTCTCCTCGACGATGACCCCCTCGACCACCTCCGAACGGGCGCCGATGAAGCAGTTGTCCTCGATGATGGTCGGGTTGGCCTGCAGCGGCTCGAGCACGCCGCCGATGCCCACGCCGCCGGAGAGATGGACGTTCTTGCCGATCTGGGCGCAGGAGCCGACCGTGGCCCAGGTGTCGACCATCGTGCCCTCATCGACGCGGGCGCCGATGTTCACGTAGCTGGGCATCAGCACCACGTTCCTGGCGATGAAGGCGCCGCGCCGGGCGGTGGCCGGCGGCACCACGCGGAAGCCGCCCTGGTTGAAGCGGTGGGCGTCGTAGTGGGCGAACTTGCTCGCCACCTTGTCGAAGTAGCGCGTCTCGCCGCCCTCCATCAGGCGGTTGTCCTCCAGGCGGAAGGACAGCAGCACCGCCTTCTTCAGCCACTGGTGGGTCAGCCACTCGCCATTCACCTTCTCGGCGACGCGCAGATTGCCGCTGTCGAGCTCGGCGATGACGCGGTCGACGGCCGCGCCGATTTTCGCCGGCGCGCTGCCCGGCTTGAGTTCGGCGCGGTCTTCCCAGGCCTGTTCGATCAACTCTTTCAATTCTTGCATGTCGGTCCCAGTCAAAAAGTCAGTTCCTGTCAGAGTTTGCGGCAAAACTCGGCGATCCGCCGCGCCGCCTCGCGGCACTCGGCGATGTCGGCGACCAGCGCGATGCGGACGAAACCGGCGCCCGGGTTGCCCGCGCCGCCGCCGGCTTCGCGTCCGAGAAAACTGCCGGGCAACACCGTCACATTATATTGGCGCTTGAGTTCGCGGGCGAATTCCGTGTCGTCAATGGCGTAGCGGGACACCCCGGCCCAGAGATAGAAGCCGGCGTCGGGCACCCGGGTGTCGAGATGCGCGGCGATTTGCGGCGCGATCTGCAGGAACTTCTCCCGGTAGCGGCGGCGATTGTCGATCACGTGCGCCTCGTCGTTCCAGGCAGCGATGCTCGCGGCCTGCACCGCGGGACCCATGGCGCCGCCATGGTAAGTGCGGTAGAGAAGGAAGTTCTTGATCAGCGCGGCATCGCCGGCGACGAAACCCGAGCGCATCCCGGGCACGTTGGAGCGCTTGGACAGACTGGAAAACACCATCAGCCTGCGGTAGTCGCTGCGGCCGGCCCGCTGCGCCGCCTGCAATGCGCCCAGCGGCGGCCGGTCCTGGTCGAAATAGATCTCCGAGTAGCACTCGTCGCTGGCGATGACGAAGCCGTAGCGGTCCGACAGTTCGAACAGCCTGTTCCAGGTATCGGCGTCGATCACCTTGCCGGTCGGGTTGCCCGGCGAGCAGACATAGACGAGCTGCACGCGGCGCCACTGGTCTTCGGCCAGGCGGCCCCAGTCCAGGGCGAAATCGTTTTCCGGGCGCATATCCAGGAACACCGGGGCGGCGCCGGCGAGTATCGCCGCGCCCTCGTAGATCTGATAGAAGGGGTTCGGACAGAGCACCAGGGCGCCCGGGCTGGGTTCGATCACCGTCTGGGCGAAGGCGAACAGCGCTTCGCGCGAGCCGCCCACCGGCAACACCTGGGTCTCGGGATCGGGGGCGACGACGCCGTGGCGACGGCCGATCCAGGCGGCGATGGCGGCCCGCAGCGCCGCCGTGCCCTGGGTGCTCGGATAGTTCGCCAGGCCGTCCAGAGCTCCGGCCAGCGCCTGTTTGATGAAGGCCGGCGTCTCGTGCTGCGGCTCGCCGATCGACAGCTTGATTTCCGGCAGGCCGGCAGGCGGCGCGACGCCGTCGAACAGCCGGCGCAGTCGTTCGAACGGGTAGGCTTGGAGCTGGGCTAAGTGGGGGTTCATCGGGGCTGCATGCGGAGAATGGAGGGACGCCGGTTGCCCGGAAATGCGGCGATTATAGTCGGTGACGATCGTCCTGCCGATTCCTGCGGACTGCTACAATCCGCTTCCAGGTCTGCGGGATTGGCGCCCCGCCTGACGTCACCGTTCATCGGCTACTGTCAAAGGGTTTGATATGAAACAATTGTTCGCGGGCCTCGCGGCGATCGCCGCAGCCTTGCTGCTGGCGAGCTGCAACGTCACCAATCTCGGCAGCTCGGCCGCTCCGCCGACCGACGTTTCGGTCGTGGCCGGCGACGGTTCGGCCACGGTCACCTGGACCATGCAGCCGGGGGTCCAGTACTGGGTGTTCCGCGCCGCGGCGCCGGGCATCACCCCCGGCAACTGGACCTCCCTGCCCGAACCCCGGGCGCTCCCCAATGCGGTTTCGCCGCAAGTGGTGACCGGTCTCGTCAACGGCGAGACCTATTCGATCACCGTCAATGCCAGGATCGACAACGGACCGGGCGGCGCCAGCACTGCCCCGATCTCGGTGGTGCCCCGGCTCGCCGGCAGCACCTGGAACCTGGGCACGCCCCTAGGCAGCGCGAACATCGCCGCGGCCACCTACGGCGTGGAAACCAACAGCACCACCGGCAACATCGTGCCCCACTACGTCGCGGTGGGCGCCGGCGGGGCGATGTATTCCGGGGTGTTGAACGCCGGCCTCAACGGCATCACCTGGACCGGGCTGAACTACGCGGTCGGCACCAACCTCAACGCCGCCGCCTTCATGGGCACGGTGTTCCTGGCGGCGGGCGACGGCGGCACCATGCTCTACAGCACCGACGCCGCGACCTGGGTCGCGAAGACCTCGAACACCGCCAACAACCTCTACGGGCTGGCCAGCAACGGCAGCAACCTCTTCGTCGCGGTCGGCGCCAAGGGCACGATCATCACCAGCGGCGACGGCATCACCTGGTCGGTGCAGAAATCCGGCACCACCCAGGATCTCACCGCGGTCTCCTACGGCAACGGCCTGTTTCTCGCGGTGGGCAAACAGGGCACCCTGCTGATCAGCAGCGACGGAGTCAACTGGGTGGCCGAAACCTCCAATACCAGCGCGGATCTTTCCGGCGTGGTCTATGGCCTGATTCCGGGAACGGGAACGGCCGCGGGCACCTGGCTGCCGCTGTACGTCGCGGTGGGTTCAAGCGGCGCTCTGATCACCAGCAGCAACGGCACCACCTGGACGGCTCAGACGCCGATCGCCGCCAACAATCTGGCGGCGGTGAGCTTCAACACCCAGTTCGTCGCGGTCGGCAGCGGCGGCGGTATTTTCACCAGCAGCAACGGCACCGCCTGGCAGCAGCAGAGTTCGGGCACGACCAGCAATCTCGCCGCGATCGCCCACAACTTCGTGACCTGGGGGACCGTCCTGACCGGCCTCAACCCCAACTTCGTTTCCGTCTCCGTTCCCATCGCCAACGCCACGACCCCGGCCACGCCCATCGGCTATGTCGTGGTGGGCGCGGCGGGCGCCAATCTTTCCGCCTTTTAGCGCCCCTAGCTGCCGCCGGAGAGCTTTCCCCGGCGGCAGCCCGGGATGCCGCGGCAGGCGCTAGGCAAGGAAGCCTGAGAGCCGGACTGCCGACGGAGACGCCCGCGGCATCCGGCAAAGACCGGCTCAGCCGCGGCTGTTGGCTTGCGCCGCGAAATCCGACAGCTCGACGGCCGGCTGCGGCTTCCAGCCCTTCTTGCGTTCTTCGGCGACGACGTTGGTGAAGATGCCGCCGCGCACGTAGAACTTCGCGGTCAGGCGGAGGAAGCGCGGATCGAGCGCGCGGACCAGGTCATCCACGATGCGGTTGGCGACATCCTCGTGGAAATGCCCCTCGTCGCGAAAGCTCCAGATGTAGAGCTTCAGGCTCTTCAGCTCGACGCAGCGCTGATCCGGAACGTAGTCGAGCAGCAGCGTGGCGAAATCGGGTTGGCCGGTCTTGGGGCAAAGGCAGGTGAACTCGGGGATCTCCATGTGGATCCGGTAATCCCGATGCGCCGCGGGGTTGGCGAAGGTTTCCAGGGTCTTGGCGGGGAGAGTGGGCGTGGGCATGAGCGGGCTTCGGGGGGAATCGATGGAGGATTCCATTATAATGCCCCGTCCGACCAACCCTAGCCGCTATCGCCGACCCTGACGTGCGCCTGACCAAGCTCAAACTCGCCGGATTCAAGTCCTTCGTCGATCCCACCACGGTGCTGTTCCCCGGGCAGCTGGTCGGCGTGGTCGGCCCCAACGGCTGCGGCAAGTCCAACATCATCGATGCGGTGCGCTGGGTGCTGGGCGAGTCCAAGGCCACCGCCTTGCGCGGCGAATCGATGCAGGACGTGATCTTCAACGGCTCGGGCGGCAGAAAGCCGGTCGGCCGTGCCAGCGTCGAGCTGATCTTCGACAACGCCGAGGGTCGTGCCAGCGGGCAGTGGTCGCAGTACGCCGAGATCGCGGTCAAGCGCATTCTCGACCGCGAAGGCAACTCCAGCTACCACATCAACAACCTCCAGGTCCGTCGCCGCGACGTCATCGATCTGTTCCTCGGCACCGGTCTCGGTCCGCGCGCCTACGCCATCATCGAGCAGGGCATGATCTCGCGCATCATCGAGGCCAAGCCGGAGGAACTGCGCCTCTATCTCGAAGAGGCGGCCGGCGTCACCAAATACAAGGAGCGCCGCCGCGAGACCGAGAACCGGCTGGCCGACGCCGGCGACAATCTGGCGCGGGTGCGCGACATCTGCGGCGAGCTGGAGGTCCAGGTTTCCCGGCTCGCGGGCCAGGCCGAGGTGGCGCAGCATTATCGCGAGCTGCAGGCGCAACTGGTCCGCCGCCAGAGCCTGCTGTGGCTCAAAAAACGCAACGATGCCCGCGCCGATCACGCGCGTCTGGCGCGCGAGGTGGATAAGTCAGCCACCCGGCTGGAAGCCGAGTCCGCCCAGCTGCGCGAACTGGAGGCGAGGATAGAAGAAGCGCGCGAAGCGCACTTCGCCGCCAGCGACGCGATGCACGCGGCGCAGAGCGAGATGGTCGCCGCCAATGCCGAGGTGGCCAGGATCGAGGCCGAAATCCATCACCTGCGCGATGCGCGCCAGAAGCTGGAGGCGCGGCTGATTCGCCTGGCCACCGAGGAGACGCACTGGAGCGGCCAGCGCCTGGAACTGGAGCGCGACGAGACGCGCTGGCAGGCGCTGCTGGAGAACGCCCGGCAGCACGCCGAGGGCAGCGTCGCCCGCCATCAGGCGGCGGCAGCATTACTGCCGCAGGCCGAGGCGGCGGTCGCGGCCGCCGAGGAGGCCGTCGCCGCCGCCCGCCGCGCGGTCAACGAGGCCGAGCAGGGCACCCGCGTCGGCGAGGCGAACCGCATCCACGCCCAGCGCGCCCTGGACAACTATGCCGCCCGCCGCGTCCGCGCCGAGCAGGAACGCGCGGCGCTCGCCGAGCCCGACCCCGTGCTCCTGGCCGCCAGCGCCGAGGCGGTGGCCGGCGCCGAAGAGGCGCTGGCGCTGGCGCAGGAGAACGTGGCGGGGGCGCAGGCGCAGCTGCCCGAACGGGAGCGGCAATTGTCGGCGGCGCGCGAGCGGCAGTTGGCCTGCCACCGCCAGGCGACGGATGCGCGCGCCAGACGGGATGCGCTCGCCCAGTTGCAGC
The DNA here is from genome assembly GCA_021811225.1 of Pseudomonadota bacterium. Lineage (GTDB taxonomy): Bacteria > Pseudomonadota > Gammaproteobacteria > Burkholderiales > Rhodocyclaceae > CAIYYX01. The sequence continues at coordinate 6,826 of JAJZPJ010000040.1, read as the reverse complement.
GCCGCGTCGGCAGCGGCGGCGAGATCGGCGACTGGCTCGCCCGCCGGGGGCTGGCCGATGGCGCGCCGCTGTGGCGCGCGATCCAGGTGGAGCCGGGCTGGGAGACGGCGCTCGAAGCGGTGCTGCGCGAGCGGCTGGCGGCGCTGCCCGCGCCTGCGGAGGTTGCGGCGCAGGCGCTGGCCGATCCGCCGCCGACGAGTTTCGCCCTGGGCTTGTCCGACGGAGCGGGCGGGGCCGTCGAGCCGGTCGCCGATGCGCTGCGCGCCAAGGTGCGCTGCGACGATCCGCGCTGGGCGCCGGTGCTCGACGAATGGCTCGCGGGCGTCGCCGTCGGCGAGGATCTGGCGGCCGACTTCCCTCCCGGCGTCCGCCTCCGGGTCGACCGCGCCGGCCATCTGCGCGGGGCCAGGAGCCTCTTTCTCTACGTGCCCGATGCGCGCATCCACGGCGTGATCGAACGGCAGCGCGAAATCGAGGAACTCGACCTGCTGGTGGAACTGCACGAACAGGAAGAGGCGGCTGCGCTCGATGCCGTCGCCGCGGCCGAGGGCCTGCTCGCCGATCTGCGCGATCGGCTGGCGGGCGGGCGCCGGACCGCGGAGGAAGCGCAGGGCCGATTGCATCAGGCCCAGGTGGCCGCACTCACCTTGAGCCAGCAACTGGCGCGCTTCGAAGAGCGCGCCGCCCAGATCGACCGGGAGCTCGCCGAGATCCTCCAAGGCGAGGAGGCGGAGCGGCTGGAACTCGCGCGCGCCGAGGAGCAGGCGGCGGGCCACCGCGAAGCGCTGGCGGCGGCCCGCACTCGCCTCGATCTGGCCATGGACGCGCAGCGCGCCTGCGACACGGCGCTGCGCGAGGCGAGGAGTGCGGAGCAGACGCTGGCGCGCGAAGCCCAGGAGCTGCGCTTCACCGAGCGCGAGTGCACCGCCAAGCTCGCGGACAACGCCCGCGCCCTGGAGACGGCCAGGAGCCAGCTTCTGCGCATCGCTGCGGACAAGACGGCGGCCGACGCCGAACAGGCCGGGATCGGCGACGAGGCGCTGCAAGAGGGGCTGCAGGCGGCGCTCGCCGCCCGGGCGGAGCGCGAGGCGCTGGCCGCTTCCCGACGCAATGCCTTGGAGGGCGCGGCCGGCCAATTGCGCGGCCTGGACGAATCCCGGCTGGGCATCGAGCAAGGTCTGCATCCCCTGCGCGAGCGCATCAACGATCTGCGCCTGAAGACGCAGGCAGCCGCGCTCAACGAAGAGCAGTACGCGGCCCGCCTGGCCGAGGCCGGCATCGACGGCGAAGAACAGGAGGCCGGGCTCGCCGCCGAGCTGCTACCCGGCCTCAAGGAGTCGGCGCTGGCGGCGGACATCGTCCGCTTGGGCCAGGAGATCGAAGCGCTGGGTGCGGTCAATCTCGCCGCCGTGGATGAACTCGCGACGGCCAAGGAGCGCCAGGGCTATCTCGATGCGCAGGCGCAGGACCTGTCCCAAGCCATCAACACGCTCGAAGAGGCGATCGGTCGCATCGACCGCGAGACGCGCGAACAACTGCAGCAGACCTACGACAGCGTGAACAGCCATTTCGGCACGCTGTTCCCGCAATTGTTCGGCGGCGGCGAGGCGCGGCTGATCTTGACCGGCGACGAACTGCTCGACGCCGGCATCCAGGTCATGGCGCAGCCGCCGGGCAAGAAGAACAGCAGCATCCACCTGCTCTCCGGCGGCGAGAAGGCGCTCACCGCGACGGCGCTGGTGTTCGCCTTGTTCCAGTTGAATCCCGCGCCCTTCTGCCTGCTGGACGAAGTCGATGCGCCCTTGGACGACACCAATACCGAGCGCTTCTGCGCCATGGTCAGGCGCATGTCGCAGCAGACCCAGTTCCTGTTCATCAGCCACAACAAGATCGCCATGGAAATGGCGCAGCAACTGATCGGCGTGACCATGCAGGAGCAGGGCGTCTCGCGCGTGGTCGAGGTCGATATGGAAGAAGCGCTGCGGATGAGCGAGGAGGTTGCCGCGTGATGCATTTCTGGCCCCCGAACGGGTTTCAATCGAGCCTGATCGCCGCGGGTGCCGCGCTCGTGGCCTTGGTCTGGCTCTACAACAAATGGCAGGAGCGGCGCCAGCGCCGCTTGACCCAGCGCATGTTCCAGACCGATCACGCCGACGTGCTGCTCGGCGCAGACGAGACTGAAGCCGCGGCTGAAGACCAGGAGGCGCTGCGCGCGGAAGACGCGCCGGACGAGGCCTGCGCGAAAATCATCGCGAGTCCCGATGGCCGCATCGAACCGGTATTCACGCTGCCGGCCGAGGACGGGGATGAGCCGCGAGCCGAAGCCGTCGCCGAGGATGAGGCCGATCTGCAAGCGGACGCCGCGGAGCCGCCCTTGGATCTCGCCGACCCGCAGATCGATTGCCTGGTGCATATCCTCGCGCCGGCGCCGATACCGCTCTCCCGCTGCCGGGCGGCAGCCGGGCTGCGCTGGCGCTGGATCGGCTGGAGCGGCGGCGAGCGCGGCCAATGGCGACCGCTCTCGGCGCGCGATGCGGCGCCTTCCCGGCGCTTGATCGGGGCGCTGCAGCTGGCCGATCGCCGCGGTCCGCTGGGCGAGGTCGATCTCACCCGGCACCTGGCGGCGGCCAGGCAACTGGCGGCGGATTTTTCTGCGCGCATCGAAGCGCCCGAACCGGCGGCGGTGCTCGCGGCAGCCGATCAGCTCGACCGGTTCTGCGCCGGGGTGGATTGGCGCTTGGGTATCCACGTGGTGAGCGCGCACGGCGCCGCCATCGACGGCGCGGCGCTGACTGCGCTGGCCGAGGCGTCCGGCCTGCGCTCCGACGCCGACGGCAGCTATCTGGCCGAGGACGAGTCCGGGCAGTGTCAATTCACCCTGAGCGCGTCGCCGGCCGGAGCAGGATCTCCTGCCGGCGTTAAGCTGAGCCTCGACGTGCCTCTGGTCGCCGACGGTCCGGGGGCCTTCGATCGCCTGCTCTCGCTGGCGCGCGCCTTGGCGGCGCAGCAGGACGGTCTGCTGGTCGATGAGCAGCGCGCGCCCCTGGCCGAGGGCGTGCTGGCCCAGATTCGCGCCAAGATCGGAGAATTCCAGCAGAAGATGGCGGCCAGCGACATTCCCGCCGGTGGCCGGCGCGCGCGGCGACTCTATTCCTGAACCGACGATGCCCGCCAGCCGAGCCGAGGCCGAACGCGCGGCGGCCCTGCGCGCCGAAATCGAGCGGCATAACCGCGCCTACTACGTCCTCGATCAGCCGACGATTCCGGACGCCGAATACGACACGCTATTCCGCGAGCTGCAGACCCTGGAGAGCGCACACCCGGAACTGCTGACGGCCGATTCGCCGACGCAGCGGATCGGCGGCGCGCCGCTGCCCGAGTTCGGCAAGCTCACGCACCGGGTGCCGATGCTCTCGCTCAACAACGCCTTCAGCGAGGAGGAGGTCGCCGCTTTCGACCGCCGTTGCCGGGAGAGCCTGGGCGCGGCCGAAGATTCGATCGATTACGCGGTCGAGCCCAAGTTCGACGGCCTGGCGGTCACCCTGATCTACGACCGGGGCCTGTTCGTGCAGGGGGCGACGCGCGGCGACGGCACCACCGGGGAGGACGTGACGCAGAACCTGCGCACCGTCAGGAACATTCCGCTGCATCTCACGGGTGTGCAGATTCCGGCGCGCTTGGAAGTGCGCGGCGAAGTCCTGATCCCGCGCCGCGACTTCGAGCGCTTGAACGCCCAGCAGCGCGAACTGGGTGGCCGGGAGTTCGTCAATCCGCGCAACGCCGCCGCCGGCAGCCTGCGCCAGCTCGATCCGAAGATCACCGCGGCGCGGCCGCTGCGCTTCTTCGCCTACGGCGTGGCCGAGATCACCCATCCTGCCGCCAGCCACTCCGAGCTGATGGACCAGTTGAGCGCCTGGGGTCTGCCGGTGGCCGGAGAACGCGACGTGGTGCGGGGGCTCACCGGACTGCTCGGCTACTACGCGCGCATCGGCGCAGCACGCGAGCGCCTGCCCTACGATATCGACGGCGTGGTCTACAAAGTCAATCGTTTGGCCGACCAGGAGCAATTGGGCTTCGTCGCGCGCGCGCCGCGCTTTGCCATCGCCCACAAGTTCCCGGCGCAGGAAGCGACGACCCGGGTGCTGGCGATCGAGGTCCAGGTCGGCCGCACCGGGGCGCTGACGCCGGTGGCGAGACTGGCGCCGGTATTCGTCGGCGGCGTGACGCTGACCAACGCCACGCTGCACAATCAGGACGAGATCGCGCGCAAGGACGTGCGCATCGGCGACACGGTGATCGTGCGCCGCGCCGGCGACGTGATTCCCGAAGTGGTGGCGGTGGTGCCCGAGCTGCGCCCGCAAGACGCGCAGCCCTACGACCTGCTCGCAGCGATCGGCCGAGTCTGCCCGGCCTGCGGCTCCCGGGTGGAGCGGCCGGAGGACGAGATCATCCTGCGCTGCACCGGCGGCCTCTACTGCCCGGCGCAGCGCAAACGCTCGCTCGCGCACTTCGCCTCGCGCCTGGCGCTGGACATCGAGGGGCTGGGCGAAAAGCTGGTCGGGCAACTGGTCGATGCCGGCATCGTGCGCACCCCCGCCGACCTCTACCGGCTCGACCCGGCCACCCTGGCGGGGCTCGAGCGCATGGGCGAAAAATCGGCCGGCAATCTGCTCGCGGCGATCGAGAAGAGCAAGCAGACCACGCTCTCCCGCTTCATCTACGCGCTGGGCATCCGCAATGTCGGCGAGGCCACCGCCAAGGATCTGGCCCGCCACTTCGGCAGGCTCGAGCCGCTGCTGGCCGCCGACGAAGCCCAGTTGATGCGGGTGCCGGAGGTCGGTCCGGTGGTCGCGGCCTCGATCCGCAATTTCTGCGCCGAGGCGCATAATCTGGATGTCATCGAACAGCTGCTGGCCGCCGGCGTCCATTGGCCCGACGCTCAGCCGGCGGCCGTCGTCGATTCTGCGCCGCTGGGCAAATTGGCGGGCAAGAGCTTCGTGCTCACCGGCACGCTGCCCAGCCTGACGCGCGAAGCGGCCAAGGAAATGATCGAGGCCCTGGGCGGGCGGGTCGCCGGCTCGGTATCGAAGAAGACCGACTTCGTCGTCGCCGGAGCCGATGCCGGCTCGAAACTCGAGCGGGCGCGGCAACTGGGCGTGGCCGTGATCGACGAGGCACAACTCCTGGAGATCCTGGAACAATGAAAAAAGTCACCAAGGCGGTATTCCCGGTCGCGGGCATGGGCACCCGCTTTCTGCCGGCCACCAAGGCCAGCCCCAAGGAGATGATGCCGATCGTCGACAAGCCGCTGATCCAGTACGCGGTCGAGGAGGCGGTGGCCGCCGGCATCAGCGACATGATCTTCGTCACCGGCCGCAGCAAGCGGGCGATCGAGGATCACTTCGACAAGGCCTACGAACTGGAGAGCGAGCTGGAGCGGCGCGGCAAGACCGAGTTGCTCGAATTCGTCAGGAACCTCCTGCCCAAGCACATCAACTGCATCTACATCCGCCAGGCCGAGGCGCTGGGCCTGGGCCACGCCGTGCTTTGCGCCAAGCCGGTGGTCAATGACGAGCCCTTCGCGGTGCTGCTCGCCGACGATCTGCTGGACGGCGAGCCGGCGGTGATGCGGCAGATGGTCGATGCCTACGACTACTACAATTGTTCGGTGCTCGGCGTCGAGGAGGTGCCGCGCGACCAGACCCAGCGCTACGGCATCGTCGCCGCCGAGCCCTTGGCCGACCGGGTCGAGCGGATCGGCGCCATCGTCGAGAAGCCCAAGCCCGAGGATGCGCCATCCACCCTGGCGGTGATCGGCCGCTACATCCTGACGCCGCGCGTTTTTCACCACCTGGAGCAGCTGACGCCGGGCGCCGGCGGCGAGATCCAGCTCACCGACGGCATCAGTGCGCTGCTCAAGGAGCAGCAGGTGCTGGCCTATCGTTTCGCCGGAGAGCGCTACGACTGCGGCTCCAAGCTGGGTTATCTCGAAGCCATGGTCGAGTTCGGCCGGCGCCATCCCGAGGTCGGCGCGGAATTCGTCGCCTACCTGGCCGGCGGCGGCCGGGTCCGCTGAGCTGGAACGAGAGCGATGCTGAGCAAGGATGCGGCGCAGGCCATACTCGATCAGGCGGAACTGGTTTGCTCCGCAGCGGAGGTGGCGGCGGCGGTTGCCCGGATCGCCGCCGAGGTGAATGCGCGGCTGGCCGACAGCCAGCCGCTGGTGCTCGCGGTGATGGGCGGGGCGGTGGTGTTCGCGGGGCACTTGCTGCCGCAGTTGTCCTTCCCGCTGGAGTTCGATTACCTCCACGCCAGCCGCTACCGGGGACAGACCCGCGGCGGCGCGCTCACCTGGCTGGTGGAGCCGCGCACGGAACTGGCCGGGCGCACGCTGCTGGTGTTGGACGACATTCTCGACGAGGGCATCACCCTGGCGGCGATCAGGGAAGGTCTGCTCGAGCGTGGCGCTGCGGCGGTCTATACGGCGGTCCTGGTCGAAAAGGAACTGGGCCGGGAAAAACCCGTCGCCGCCGATTTCGTCGGCCTCACGCTGCCCGATCGTTACCTGTTCGGCTGCGGCATGGACGCCTACGGCGCCTGGCGCAACCTGCCCGCGATCTATGCGCTGAAGTAAGTCCCCCTGGGGGACCCCAAACGAGGCGCAGCGTTCGACATGGAGTCCCGACCCCCTTGCCCGGCCAAGGGGGCTGGGGGGAATGCCCTTTATGCCGCGGCGCGGCTGGCGCGCTTGCGCTCGATCTCGGTGAGATAGCGCTTGCGGATACGGATCGACTTGGGGGTGATCTCCACCAGCTCGTCGTCGGCG
>JAJZPJ010000283.1 GCA_021811225.1 Pseudomonadota bacterium | reverse complement strand
CTTCGAGCCGCGGGAGGTCAAGCTCGGCGCGCGCAGCGACAACTACATCGAGGTTCTCGAAGGGGTCAAGGACGGCGAACAGGTGGTGGTCGCGGCCAACTTCCTGATCGACGCCGAGAGCAATCTCAAGGCCGCCATCGGTGGCCTGGGCGGTCACGCCGGGCACGGCAGCGCAGCGAAAACGGACGCCGCCTCGCCAGCCGCCAAACCGGCTGCTGCAGGACACAAGGCTGAAGGTACGGTGGACAGTGTGGACGCCAAGGCGGGAACCGTCAGCCTCAACCACGGCCCGGTGGAAACGCTCAAATGGCCGGCCATGACGATGGAGTTCAAGGTCGCCAACGCGGCGCTGCTGAAGGATCTCAAGCCAGGAACCTCAGTCGCTTTTGAATTCGTCGAACGCCAGCCCGGCGAGTGGGTGATCACGGGCATCAAACCGATGGGGAGCGCCAAAGCGGCCAGCCAGACGGCGCCCGCATCCGCCAATTCCCACGCTGGACACTAACGGAGAGACGCCATGCTGGCCAAAATCATCGAATGGTCGGCGCGCAACATCTTTCTTGTGTTGCTCGCCACCCTCTTCGTCGTCATCGGCGGCATCTACGCCGTCGTGAAGACCCCGCTCGATGCCCTGCCCGATCTTTCGGACGTCCAGGTCATCGTCTACACCGAGTATCCCGGCCAGGCGCCGCAAGTGGTGGAAGACCAGGTCACCTATCCGCTCACCACGTCCATGCTCGCCGTGCCCAAATCCAAGGTGGTGCGGGGCTTCTCCTTCTTCGGCGCGTCCTTCGTCTATGTGATCTTCGAGGATGGCACCGACATCTACTGGGCCCGCTCGCGGGTGCTGGAATACCTCAATTTCGCCTCCAGCCGTCTGCCCAGGGGGGTTTCCCCGGCATTGGGCCCGGACGCCACCGGTGTCGGCTGGGTGTATCAGTATGTCTTGCTGGCCAAGAACAAGACGCTGGCGGAACTGCGCACGATCCAGGACTGGTATGTGCGCTATCAACTGACCAAGGCGCAGGGCGTGGCCGAAGTCGCTTCCATCGGCGGCTTCGTCCAGACTTATCAGGTGACGGTGGATCCGGTGAAGCTGCGCGCCTACGGGATTCCGCTGTCCAGGGTCTCCCAGATCATCCGCGACTCCAACCGTGACGTCGGCGGGCGCGTGGTGGAAATGGCCGAAACCGAGTACATGGTGCGCGGCATGGGTTATCTGCGCGGCAAGGGCGACATTGAAGCGCTGGTGGTGAAGAGCGACAAGGGCACGCCCGTGCTGATTCGCGACATCGCCCGGGTTGAACTGGGGCCGGACGAGCGGCGCGGCCTGACCGAGCTGAACGGCGAGGGCGAGGTCGTCTCCGGCATTGCCATGGCCCGCTTCGGCCAGAACGCGCTGGAGGTCATCGGCAATCTCAAGACCAAGGTGAGCGAGATTTCCGCCGGCCTGCCGGAGGGTGTCAGCATCGAGGCTGTCTATGACCGCTCCGACCTGATCCACCGCGCCATTGAGAACTTGAAGGGCACGCTGATCGAGGAAAGCATCATCGTTGCCCTGGTCTGCGTGATATTCCTGCTGCACGTGCGCAGTGCCCTGGTCGCCATCATCATGCTGCCGGTCGGAGTGCTCATCGCCTTCATCGCCATGCGCGCGCTGGGCATGAACTCCAACCTCATGAGCCTCGGCGGCGTCGCCATCGCCATCGGCGCGATGGTGGATGCGGCGATCGTGATGATCGAGAACGCCCACAAGCATCTGGAGCGGCTAAAGGAAGGCCATACCAACCAGGATCGCGCCGATGCGATGATTGCGGCGTGCAAGGAAGTGGGCCCGGCGCTGTTCTTCTCGCTGCTCATCATCACGGTGTCGTTCCTACCCGTGTTCACCCTTGAAGCGCAGGAGGGGCGGCTGTTCTCCCCGCTCGCCTACACCAAGACCTTCTCCATGGCCGGGGCCGCCTTGCTGTCGGTCACGCTGGTGCCGGTGCTGATGATGCTGTTCATACGCGGCAAGATCATGCCGGAAGCGAAGAACCCGGTGAATCGCTTTCTGATCTGGATTTATCGTCCGGTCATCGCCTGGGTGATGCGCTGGAAGAAAACGACCATCGTCGCCGCCGTGGCCGCGCTCGGCGTGTCGATTTACCCCGCCTCGAAGCTGGGCAGCGAGTTCATGCCGACGCTGAACGAGGGCACGCTTTTCTACATGCCGGCTTCACTCCCCGGCATGTCGATCACCAAGGCGGCGGAACTGCTCCAGACGCAAGACAAGATCATCAAGAGCTTCCCCGAAGTGGTCTCCGTATACGGCAAGGCGGGCCGCGCCAACACCGCCACCGACCCGGCGCCGGTCGAGATGTTCGAGACCGTGATCAACCTCAAGCCGGAGTCGGAATGGCGGACCGGCATGACGATAGACAAGCTGATCGCCGAGCTGGACAAGGCGCTGCAATTCCCCGGCGTCGCCAATTCCTGGACCATGCCCATCAAGGCGCGAATCGACATGCTCTCCACCGGCATCCGCACCCCGATCGGCATCAAGGTCTTCGGCAAGGATCTGGGCGAGATGGAAAAGCTGGCCAAGCAAATCGAAACCGTGGTGAAGACCGTGCCGGGAACGACCTCAGCCTTCGCGGAACGCATCACCGGCGGCTATTACCTCAACATCGAACCGGATCGCGAGCAACTGGCCCGCTACGGCCTTGCGGTCGGCGACCTGCAGGAGGTCATCGGCACCGCGCTGGGCGGCGAGACGGTGACGACCACGGTCGAAGGACGCGAGCGCTTCGGGGTGCAGGTTCGCTACCCGCGCGAACTCCGCGCCAACCCGCAACAGATCGCCCGAGAAGTGCTGGTTCCGACCATGGACGGCGCGATGATTCCGCTCGGCCAGGTCGCCAAAGTGGAAATCGCCAGGGGCACCCCGGGCATCCGCACCGAGAACGCGCTCCTCTCCGCCTACATCTTCGTCGACATCCGCGACC
>JAJZPJ010000039.1 GCA_021811225.1 Pseudomonadota bacterium | reverse complement strand
GTCGTGGCGACGCTGACCAGCCCGTCCTCGGAGACCCGCCCCGGTTCGGTCCACAGTCCGCGGCACATCTGCGCCATCAGCGCCTGGCTGCCCAGCATCCGGTCGGTGATGTTGTCGCTCCACAGCACCCGGTAGCGGCCGGCGGGCTCGGTGTGGAGGAAGCGGTAGAAGCCCGCCACGCCCAGCACCTCTGCGTAAGACAGATCCAGTCTCCGGGCGATCTCGGCCAGCATCGGGCGCGGCAGCCAGCCGCTCAGTTCCTGGGCCTCGATCAGGATCTGGACCAGGCGGGTGGCGTCGTGACGGTGGCGGTCGAGCAGCGCATCGAGATCGGTGTCTGACAAGGATTTCCTCCGCCTGGGATTCCGGCTGTGATCGTTTCCACAGCTTATGTTTTTGTCAATCGGACAGCTTGAGCCAGATCAAGCCGCAGCGCGTTCCAGAGGCGATACTTTCGGCGATATTGACTCGCCCCGCTCATGGCCCGCAGTCCCTATCCGTCGATCATGACGAGACTCGCCAGAATATCTTCCGCCGCAGCGTCCACCATCGCACGGGGGCCGTGCGCCTGATGGCCTGGTTCCTCTACCTGATCGAATGCCGGGACGGCAGCATCTACACCGGCATCACCACCGACGTCGCCGCGCGTTATGCCGCGCACGCCGCTGGACTGGGCGCGCGCTATACCCGCTCCCATCCGCCGGCGCGCCTGCTGGCGGCGGTCGAATATCCCGATCGGTCGGCCGCGGCGCGCGCCGAATACCGGACCAAGCTGCTGTCCCCGGCCGCCAAGCGCGAGTTCGCGGCGAGCCTGAACGGCGCCGCCGGCTAAGCTGAGGATCAGCCGAGGAAATCGCGCAGCGCGTCGATCACCGCGTCGGGCTGCTCGGCCATCAGCGCGTGGCCGGCGCCCGCCAGGACCACGCGCCGAACTCCTGGGATCGCGGCGGCCAATGCCAGCGTCGCTCTGGGCGGCGCCATCTGGTCGCTGCCGCCGCAGAGGATCAGCGCCGGACAGGCGAGATTCGCGGCGTGCTCCAATCCGTCGCGATAGGCATTGCAGGCGCAAAGATCGGTGTGCAGCACGCCCGGACGTGCGCGCTCCATCAGCCGCTGATTCATGCCCAGGAGCCACAGGCCGGGCACGGCGTTGCCGCCGATCTGGCCGCGCGGGCTGTATGACCAGGCATTGATCATGCCCCGGGCGCGAACCTCGTCGTCCCGCGCGGCGGCGAGCAGCGTCTCCGAGACCGGCATCGGCGTCGCGTTGCCGAGCAGCGCGAGGCGATCGATGCGCTGCGGATCGCACGCCGCGGCCGCCAGCGCGGCCAAGGAACCCATGCTGTGGCCGACCAGCGCCGCGCGCGCTATCCCGGCGGCGTCCATCAGCGCCACCAGCCAGGCGGCGATGGCGGCGACCGAGGTCAGCGGCTCGCCGTCCGAGCGGCCGTGACCGGGCAGGTCGGGCGCGAGCACCGTCCAGCCGTGATGGGCGAACCAGCGGGCCGGCAGGTTCCAGCAGGAATGCTCGAGTGCCGCGCCGTGGATGAACAGCACCGCCGGCGCCGACGGATCGGGAGCCTTGCCACCGGTATAGACGTGAGTGCTGCGCCCTCCGACCGGGATCTCCATCGCGGTTCAGGACTTCTGCGCGGCGTGGAGGCCGCGATTCAGATCTTCGATCAGGTCCTCCGCCTCCTCCAGGCCGACCGACAGGCGCACCATGCCTGGGAAAATGCCGGCGGCGGCCAGCGCCTCCGGCGACATGCGGAAGTGGGTGGTGCTGGCCGGGTGGATCACCAGCGACTTGGCGTCGCCGACGTTGGCCAGATGCGAGAACAGCCGCAGGCTATCGATGAAGCGCTTGCCCGCGAGCCTCGCGTCGCCAGTAGCCTGGCCGCCCTTCAGCACGAAGCTGAACACGGCGCCGCAACCCTTGGGCAGCAGGCGGCGGGCCAGCTCATGGTCGGGGTGGTCGGGCAGTTCGGGGTAGGAGACCGCGGCCACCTGGGGATGAGCCGCGAGGTGCGCGACGATCCTGCGCGTGTTGTCTATGTGGCGCGCCATGCGCAGCGGCAGCGTCTCCATCCCCTGGAGGATCTGGAAGGCGGTGAAGGGCGACATCGATGCGCCGAAGTCGCGCAGGCCTTCGCGCCGGGCGCGCAGCAGGAAGGCTGCGACCGGCGACTCGTCGGCGAAGTCCATGCCGTGAAAGCCCGGATAGGCTTCGGTCAGCGTCGGGAATTTACCCGAACCCTCCCAGTCGAAGCGGCCGCCATCGACCAGCAGGCCGCCGATGGCCACGCCGTGGCCGCCCAGGAACTTGGTCGCCGAGTGCAGCACCAGGTCGGCGCCCAGTTCCAGCGGCCGCATCAGGTAGGGTGTGGTGAAGGTGGCATCCACCAGCAGCGGCAGGCCGTGCTCGTGGGCGATGGCCGCGACGCCGGGAATGTCCAGCACGTCCAGGCCGGGATTGCCCAGGGTCTCGCCGAAGATCAGCCGGGTATTGGGACGGATCGCGGCGCGGATGGCATCCGGGTCGCGCGGCGCGACGAAGCTGGTGCCGATGCCGAAGCGCGGCAGCGTGTATTCGAGCAGATTGTGCGAGCCGCCGTAGAGCGCGCGCGCGGCGACGATGTGGCTGCCGGCATCCATCAAGGTCGCGATGGCCAGGTGCAGCGCCGCCTGGCCGCTGGCCGTGGCGATCGCGCCGACGCCGCCCTCCAGCGCACTGATGCGCTCCTCGAGCACCGCGTTGGTCGGGTTGGAGATGCGCGAATAGACGTGGCCGGCGCGCTCCATGTTGAACAGCGACGCGGCCTGGTCGCCGTCCTTGAAGACGAAGGAGGTGGTGAGATAGATCGGCGTGGCGCGCGCGCCGTACTGCGTATCGGGCACCTGGCCGGCGTGCAGGCTCAGGGTGTCGAAGCCGTAGCTTTTGGGATCCGCCATTCGTGCCCTGCTAGGCCAACGCGTCGGGTTCGAGCAGACGCCGGATCTGGCTGATCCTGTCCTTCAACATCAGTTTGCGTTTCTTCAATCGGCGCAGCAGCAGTTGATCCTCGGGCGGCGCGACGGTCAGCCGATCGATCGCCAGGTCGAGGTCGCGGTGCTCGACGGCGAGTTCGGCGAGCCGGTTCTTCAGCGCCTCGGGATCTTCGATCGTGGCCATGGGCGAATCTTAGGCGCGCCGCCGGCGAATTACAACCGCTTAACAAACACCTGGATACCTGATAGCGTGGCTGCCCATTCGACAGATTTTTTTCGGAAATATGACATCCCGGATCGGCCGTTTTGAAATCAGGAGCGAACTCGGCCGCGGCGCCCAGAGCATCGTCTATCTCGCCTTCGACCCGCATCTGCAGCGCGAGGTGGCGATCAAGACCATGCACTTTGGCGCCGACGATGCCAGCCCGAGCGAGCGCCAGTTGGCCGAGACCGCCCGCCTGATGGCCGAGGCCCGCACCGTCAGCAAGCTGCGCCACGCCAACGTCGTGCCGATCTTCGAAGCCGGCGAGGAGGGCAACGATCCCTATCTGGTGTTCGAGTACGTCGCCGGTCGCGATCTCGGGCAACTGCTCCGCGACCAAGGGGCATTGCCGCCGCCCGCCGCCGCCGAGCTGATGATGGCGGTGCTGGCGGCGCTGGCGCACGCCCATCGGCAAGGCATCATTCACCGCGATCTCAAGCCCTCCAATATCCTGATCGATGCCAACGGCCTGCCGCGGGTGATGGATTTCGGCATCAGCGTCGGACTGGACGACGACCAGCTGATCGAGGCGCAGGAAGGACTGCTCGGCACGCCGGCCTACATGGCGCCGGAATACGTGCGCGAGCGCGTGGTGGGCGTCGGCTCCGACATCTACGCTGCGGGCCTGGTGCTGCTGGAGATGCTCACCGGGCGGCGCGCGATCGAGGGCGGCAGCGCCATGGAAATTCTGGCGCGCGTGGCCGGGGAGGTGCTGACCCTGCCCGAGGACGTGAGCATCGACGAGCGCCTGGGCGAGGTCATACTCAAGGCCTGCGCCCCCGATCCGGAAGCGCGCTACGCCAGTGCCGACGAAATGCGTCTGGCGCTCTCCGCCTACCTGGAGCGAGGCGGCAGCGATGATGACCGACCGGCCGAGAGCGACGGCGACGCGGGCAAGGCCAGCACCCTGGAATTCCTGTTGCGGCGGATGCGCCACAAGACCGACTTTCCGGCGCTGTCCGATTCGGTGGCGGCGATCAACCGTCTGACCGCTTCGGAGAAGGAGAGCATCAACCGTTTGTCCAACGCCATCCTCAAGGATTTCGGCCTGACCAACAAGATCCTGCGCTTGGTCAACTCCGCCTATTACCGCCAGGCCGGCGGCGGCAACATCAGCACGGTGTCGCGGGCGGCGATCGTGCTCGGTTTCAACGCCATCCGCAACATCGCCATCACCGTGCTGCTGTTCGAGCACCTGCAGAACAAGGGCAATGCCAGCCAGCTCAAGGAAGCCTTCCTGCGCGCCAATTTCTCCGGTCTCTTGGCGCGCGACATGAGCATCAAGACGATGCCGCGCGAGTCGGAGGAAGCCTTCATTTGCGCGCTGTTCCACGGCCTGGGGAGGCTGCTGGCGCAGTACTACTTTCCCGAGGAGATGGGGGAAGTTCTCAAGGTGATGCAGCAGAAGCAGTGCAGCGACGAGACCGCCGCGGTCAAGGTGCTGGGCATCGGCTTCGAGGATCTGGGCATCGGCATCGCCCGCACCTGGGGCTTTCCGAGGGCCATCGTCGCCAGCATGCGGCGGATACCGGAAGGACCGGTGCGGCGGCCGGTCACCCAGGAGGAGACGCTGCACGTGATGACCGGCTTCGCCAACGAGTTGTGCGACGCCATCGCCGGGACGCCGCCGGAGGATCGCCGCGAGGTGATGAAGAAGGTCAGCGAGCGCTATTCGGGTAGCCTGCAATTCACCGACCAGCAACTGCAGGAGACGCTGGAGAAATCTTTCAACGAGCTGACCCAGGTGGCATCGATCCTGCGGGTCAATCTCAAGCAGAGCCCGTTCGTGCGCCAGATCAAGTCCTGGTCCGGCGGCGACCAGGCGACGGCTGCCGCGGCCGAGGCCGCCGCGGGACTCGACGATACGCTGATCCTGGGCGCGAGCGAGGCGGCCCGGGCGGCGCTGGCCGAAGAGCCGGCACAGGAGCGGGGCGACGCCCAGGCGATACTCGCCGCCGGCATCCAGGACATCAGCAATTCCCTGGTCGAGGAGGCGAGCCTGAACGACATCCTGCGCATCACGCTGGAGACCATGTATCGGGCGATGGGCTTTTCGCGCGTGCTGCTCTGCCTGCGCGACGCCAAGAACAACCAGATGGTCGGCCGCTTCGGCTTCGGCGTCGATGCCGGCGAGGTGGTGCGCGGCTTCCGCTTTTCGCTCGGCTTCTCGGCCGACGTGTTCCATGCCGCGGTCTCCAAGGGCCTGGACATCTTCATCAGCGACGTCAAGGACCAGAAGATCCAGAGCCGCATTCCCGAGTGGTACACCCGGCAGGTGCCGGCGCAGACCTTCGTGCTGTTTCCGCTGATGATCAAGGGCAAGGCGGTGGCGCTGATCTACTGCGACCGGGAGCGGGCGGGCGAGATCAACATTCCGGAGAAGGAGCTGTCGCTGCTGAAGACGCTGCGCAACCAGGCGCTGCTGGCGATCAAGCAGGCGGTCTAGCCCATGAGCGCCTGCAGGCCCCACAGCGCGAGCATGCCGATGCCCACCGTGGCCAGCGTGCTGCGCGTCCTCCAGGCCACCAGGAAGGCGATCACCGCGGCGAGCAGGCGCGCGGGGTCGAGGCTGGGGGCGCCATTCACCGCCGGAAACACCTGGGGCACGATGATCGCCGCCAGGATCGCCGGCGGCACGTAGGCCAGCGCCCGGCGCAGCAAGCGCGGCAGCTCGACGTGCGCGAGCAGGCCGAGGAAGGACAGGCGGGTGGCGAAGGTCACGATCGCCAGGGCTAGGATGACGATCCAGACTTTTTCCATCTTTTCTCCAGCAGCAGTGCGACGGCTGCGCCGGCGAGTGCCGCCGCCATCAGGTTGAGCTTGAACGGCAGCTGCGGCGCCAGCGCCACGGCGCCGCCCACCAGCGCCGCGACGCGCATCAGGCGATCGCCCAGGAGCGGCACGATCAGCGCGATGAAGGTCAGGCTGATGACGAAGTCGATCGACCAGTCGGCCGGAATGAAGCCGCCGAGCAGGATGCCGGCGAGGCTCGCCAGCTGCCATTGCAGCCAGCACGCGAGCGCCAGTCCGAGGTAGAACCAGGCGGTCTCGCGCCGGTCGCGACCGTCGGCGATGCGCCCGAGCGTGACGGCGAAGGCCTGGTCGGTGAGCAGGTAGGCGCCCAGCCAGCGGCCGAACTTCGAGCGTTCGCGGAAGTGGGGGGCGAGCGCGGCGCTGTACATCATGAAGCGCAGATTCACCAGCCAGCCGGTGAGCACGATCACCCAGACCGGCGCGCCCGCCGCCAGCAGCTGCATGGCGACGATCTGCGAGGAGCCGGCGAAGACCATCCAGGACAGCGCGAAGGACTGGTTGAAGTCCAAGCCGATGCCGGTGGCGCCGGCGCCGCAGACCACGCCGAAGGGGATCATGGCCATCGCCAGCGACAGACTGGCGAAGGCCCCGGCGCGCAGGGCGGCACGGCGCGTCAACGGGGAAATCGGGGGAGTCGGGGCGGGGGCTGTCATCATCGGAGCCGGCATCATACAATGCCGCCTTTGCATCTTTGCCAACGAATCATGAATCGGCATTCAGCCCCGCCCCCCCTCGATGCCGAAGCGGATGAAGAAGACGAAGTTGCGGCCGCCCAGCCGCCTGCCGGCGGCGGCAACTACCTGACCTTGAGCGGCTACGCCAGCCTGCAGTCGGAACTGGAGCAACTGGTCAGGACCGAGCGCCCGGCCCTGGTGCAGACCGTGTCCTGGGCCGCCGGCAACGGCGACCGCTCCGAGAACGGCGATTACATCTACGGCAAGAAGCGCCTGCGCGAGATCGACCGGCGCATCCGCTACCTGATGAAGCGCCTGGAGAACGCCGTGGTGGTCGACCCGGCGCATCAGGAGAACCGCGACCAGGTGTTCTTCGCGGCCACCGTCACCATCGCCGACGCCGACGGCAGCACCGCCCGTTACCGCATCGTCGGCGTGGACGAGGCCGACGCCGCGGCCGGCTGCATCAGCTGGATCTCGCCCCTGGCCCAGGCGCTGATGAAGTCGCGGGTCGGCGACGTGGTGCGGCTGCGCACGCCGGCGGGCGTGCGCGAGATCGAGATCCTGGACGTCAGTTATCAATGAAGCGGTGAACGCGTCGATGAACGAAGCGATGAGCGAAAGAAAGAACCCGTTGCCGAAACTGGTGCTGCTGACGGCGGCGCTCTGCCTGGTCCTGTGGCTGGGCTACAAGTGGTGGTGGAGTCTCTCCCACGTCACCAGCGACAACGCCCAGGTCGAGAGCCACATCATCCCGGTGCTGCCCAAGGTGGGCGGCTTCGTCGCCGCGGTCAAGGTCGGGGACAACCAGCCGGTCCACGCCGGCGATCTCCTGGTCAGCATCGACGATCGCGACTACCGGACCCGGCTGGACCAGGCCGAGGCCGAACTGGCGCTGGCCCTGGCCGGCGCCGGCAGCCAGGGCCGGCTCTCCGGCCAGGCGGCGGCGCAGGTGGCGGCGATGCGCGCCTCGGCCGCGGCGGCGCGCTCGATGGTGGAGCAGGCGCTGGCCAATGCCGACCGGGCGCAGAAGGATCTGGAGCGGACCCGCGCGCTGGTGGCGCAGAAGATGGTCTCGGCCCAGGCACTGGACGCCGCCCAGGCCGCGGCGCGCTCGGCGCTGGCGCGGGTGCAGGCCAGCCGCGAGTCCGCCGCTTCCGCCGGCGAGCAGGTCACCGCCTCCAGCGCGGCGCTGCGCGCGGCGCTGGCCAAGGTCGATGCCGCGCGCGCGGCGCGCGATCTGGCCGCCAACCAGTTGGCCGACACGCGCATCGTGGCGCCGGTCTCCGGCGTCGTCGCCAGCAAGAGCGTCGAGCCGGGCCAACTGGTGCAGGCCGGCCAGCCGCTGCTCTCGGTGGTGCCGCTGAACGACATCTGGGTGGTCGCCAACCTCAAGGAGACCGACCTCGCCGGCGTCAGGCCGGGCGACCCGGTGGCGATCGCGGTCGATGCCTACCCCGGTCTCAAGGTGGTAGGCCAGGTCGATTCGCTCTCGCCGGCCACCGGCGCGCGCTTCTCGCTGTTGCCGCCGGACAACGCCACCGGCAATTTCACCAAGGTGGTGCAGCGCGTGCCGGTGAAGATCCGCCTCAAGCAGAATCCCGATCCCGCCCGCCCGCTGCGCCCGGGGATGAGCGTGGCCGTCACCATCAGCACCCAGTGACGCCGATCCTGCCCGCTCTGCGCCGTCTCGAGTCGGAGGCGGAGATCTATGCCAGCCGCTACCTGATCGCCTTCACGGTGACCCTGGCGTCGCTGCTGGAACTGCTCGACACCAGCATCGTCAATGTCGCCATCCCGCACATGATGGGCACCCTGGGCGCGACCCTGGACGAGGTCGCCTGGGTGTCGACCGGCTACGTCGTGGCCAACGTCATCGTGCTGCCGATCTCCGGCTGGCTCGCCAACTACATCGGGCGGCGCAATTACTTCGCGCTGTCGATCCTGCTGTTTACCTTCGCCTCCTTCCTCTGCGGCAATTCCAGCACGCTGCAGAGCCTGGTGTTCTGGCGCATCGTCCAGGGCCTGGGCGGCGGCGGCCTGATCGCCACCTCCCAGGCCACGCTCTACGAGACCTTCCCGCCGCGCGAGGCCGGCACCTCGATGGCGATCTTCGGCCTGGGGATCATGGTCGGCCCGATGCTCGGGCCCACGCTCGGCGGCTGGATCACCGACGCGCTGTCCTGGCCGTGGATCTTCTACATCAACCTGCCGCTGGGCATCCTGGCGCTGCTCCTGGCGCTGATGTACGTGCCCGACTCGAAGTACGGCCAGCGCGCCGAAGCGGTCGATGGCGTCGGCTTTCTGCTCCTGGCGCTGGGCGTCGGCTGCCTGCAGACGATGCTGGAGCGCGGCCAGGAGCAGGACTGGTTCTCCTCCCCCGAGATCAAGACCTACGCGCTGGTGAGCGTCGCTGCGATCGTGCTGTTCGTGCGTCAGGAGCTGCGCCACGAGCATCCGATCGTCGATCTGCGCATCCTCAGGGACGTCCAGTTCTCGGTCTCCCTGGTGTTCACCTTCCTGCTCGGCGCTGCGCTGTTCTCGACGGTGTTCGTGTTTCCGGTCTATGTCCAGACGCTGCTGGGCTTCACCGCCTGGGAGACCGGCCTGGCGGTGCTGCCCGGCGCGGTGGCGAGCGGCCTGACCATGGCGGTGATGGGCCGGGCCACGGCCTCGGTGCGCCTGGACCTGCGCCTGTTCGTGGTGATCGGCGCACTGATCTTCGGCTATTCGATGTGGCGCCATTCGCTGTTCACCACCGATTCGGGCTGGGACGATTTCCTCTGGCCGATGATCCTCCGGGGCGTGGGCCTGGGCATGATCTTCATTCCCCTGAACAACCTGGCGCTGGGCAATCTCGCGCCGGCGCGGATCGCCGCCGGCAGCGGCTTCTACAACCTGACGCGCCAACTCGGCGGCAGCGTCGGCATCGCGCTGTCGGCGACCCTGTTCCAGCGCTTCCAGGAGAGGAGCCGCGGCGAGATCCTGAACCACCTGAGCCAGTTCTCGCCTCAGGCCATGGCCCGCCTGGCGCAGTATCGGGCGTTGATGATCGCCCACGGCGCGCCCGCGAGCCGGGCCGGGACCCAGGCGCTGCTGCTGCTGAACGGCGAGGTGGCGAAGCAGGCGGCGATGCTCTCCTTCGAACGGCTGTTCCTGTATTTCGGCGTCGCCCTGCTGGCCGCCCTGCCGCTCCTGCTCTTGATGGAGCGCGGCCAGTTCTCGCGGCCTGGCGCGGCCGCGGCGGCGCACTGAGTTGTCGAGCCTGCCAGGCTCTTGAAATCGCCGCCGCCGCCCCAAGCTTGAGGCAGGCCTTTTTTTCCGGGAGAACCTGATGACGGTGGCGACCACGCGCGAGACGCTCGGCTTTCAGACCGAGGTCAAGCAGCTTCTGCAGTTGATGATCCATTCGCTCTACAGCAACCGCGAGATCTTCCTGCGCGAGCTGATTTCCAACGCCTCCGACGCCTGCGACAAGCTGCGCTTCGAGGCGCTGCGCAACGGCGCGCTGTTCGAGGACGACGCCGAGCTGAAGATCCGCGTTTCCTACGACAAGGCGGCGCGGACCCTGACCGTCGCCGACAACGGCATCGGCATGAGCCGCGACGAGGTGATCAGCAATCTGGGCACCATCGCCAAGTCGGGCACCCGCGAATTCTTCTCGCAACTGTCGGGCGACCAGCAGAAGGACGCCAGCCTGATCGGCCAGTTCGGCGTCGGCTTCTACTCCTCCTTCATCGTCGCCGATAAGGTCACCGTCCTGACGCGACGCGCAGGCGAGCTGGCGAGCCAGGGCGTGCGCTGGGAGTCCGACGGCGGCGGCGAGTTCACCCTGGAGATGATGGACAAGCCCACCCGCGGCACCGAGATCATCCTGCACCTGCGCGAGGATCAGGAAGATCTGGCCGACGGCTGGAAGCTGCGCTCCATCATCCGCAAGTACTCCGACCACATCGTCCAGCCGATCCTGATGCACAAGCAGGAGTGGGACAAGGAGAAGAACGAGCAGGTTCTCACCAATGAGGAAGAGACCGTCAATCAGGCCAGCGCGCTGTGGGCCAGACCCAAGTCGGAGGTGACCGACGAGCAGTACCAGGAGTTCTACAAGCACGTCGGCCATGACTTCGAGCCGCCCCTGGCCTGGGTGCACGCCCGCGTCGAGGGCCGGCAGGAATACACCCAGTTGCTCTACCTGCCGGCGCGCGCGCCCTTCGATTTATGGGACCGCGGCGGCGCCCGCCACGGCATCAAGCTCTACGTGCGCCGGGTGTTCATCATGGACGACGCCGAGCAGTTGATGCCGGCCTACCTGCGCTTCGTGCGCGGCGTGGTGGACTCCAACGACCTGCCGCTCAACGTCTCGCGCGAGATCCTGCAGGAGAGCCGCGACATCGAGGCGATCCGCGCCGGCTGCACGAAGAAGGTGCTGGCGCTGCTGGAGGATCTGGCCGAGAACCAGAAGGAGAAATACGCCGGCTTCTGGAAGGAGTTCGGCCGCGTGCTGAAGGAGGGGGTGGGCGAAGACCACGCCAACAAGGAGAAGATCGCCGGCCTATTGCGTCTGGCCTCGACCCATGCCGACACGTCCGACGAGACGGTGTCGCTGGCCGACTACATCGCCCGGATGAAGGAGGGTCAGGACAAGATCTACTACGTCACCGCCGAGAGCTTCAACGCGGCGAAGAACAGCCCGCACCTGGAGATCTTCCGCAAGAAGGGCATCGAGGTGCTGCTGCTCTCCGACCGCGTCGACGAATGGGTGATCGGCAACTTGAGCGAATTCTCCGGCAAGCCCCTGCAGTCGGTGGCCAAGGGCGGGCTGGACCTGGGCGCGCTGGAAGACCAGGCGGAGAAGGAAGAGCAGCAGAAGGAGAGCGACGAATTCAAGGCGCTCACCGACAAGATCCAGGCCAGCCTGGGCGAGCGCGTCAAGGAGGTGAGGATCACCCACCGCCTGACCGAGAGCCCGGCCTGCCTGGTCGCCGATGAACACGACGTCGGCGGCAACCTGGCGCGCATCCTCAAGGCCGCCGGCCAGAAGGCGCCCGAATCCAAACCCATCCTCGAGATCAATCCCCGGCATCCGGTGGTGCTGCGCCTGAGAGGCGAGGACAAGCGCTTCGACGACTGGGCGGCGGTGCTCTTCGACCAGGCGCTGCTCGCCGAGGGCGGCGCGCTGGACGATCCGGCCGGCTTCGTGCGCCGGATCAATCAGCTGATGCTGGAGATGGGTGGCGCCGCCTGAGGCGGCGGACGGGTTGGCCGACTTGGTCAATCTGGCCGCGCTCACCGGCCTGCCGCCGATCGTCGGTGCCGACGCCCGGACCCTGATCCTGGGCAGCTTCCCGTCGCCGGCCTCGCTGGCGGCGGGCCAGTATTACGGCCATCCGAGGAACCAGTTCTGGACCATCCTGGGCGCGGTGATCGGCGTGCGCTTGGCCGACATCGGCTATGCGGATAGAAAGCGCGCGCTGATCGAGGCCGGCATCGCGGTCTGGGACGTCTACCGCAACTGCCGCCGCGAAGGCAGCCTCGATGCCGCGATCCGCGACGCCGCGGCCAACGATTTCAGCGCACTGAAAACGCTCGCGCCGGATCTTGTCCGGGTCTGCTTCAACGGCCAGACCGCCGGCCGCTTCGCGCCCCAGCTCGCCGCCCTGGGCTACCGTACCGCGATCCTGCCCTCGACCAGCCCGGCCTACACGCTGGCGATCGACAACAAGCTCGCGGCTTGGCGGGCGGCGCTGGAGAATCAATTACTTACGTAGCTTGCCAAGTGGCTGCTTGAGTTTTTTGCAGAAGCTAATTACTATTATGAGTAATTTTACTCATAATAGTAATCATGCCAAGTAAGCCATATCAGCGCGCAGAAGTTCATACTCTTCTCGACCGACTGTCCGAGCTTCCACGCTTGATGACAGTCGTCGCGGGCCCGCGCCAGGTTGGCAAGACCACCCTGGTGCGCAATGCGCTGGCGAACTTCAACCCCAAGCGCTATTCCTTTGTTGCGGTGGATCGCCCGGACGAGACATTGCCGCCGGGCATCTTGCCCGATTCGGACGTCGCTTACCTGCCTGAAGATGCGGGACGGCGGGACGTGGCCTGGCTGGTGGAGACCTGGCAGCGCGCCCGCGCTATGGCGCGGCAATCGTCAGACGGCCATATCCTCGTTCTCGACGAAATCCAGAAGCTTCCCCGTTGGTCGGACGCGGTCAAAGGGCTGTGGGATGCCGACCGCGCCGAAGGGCTCAAGCTGCACGTCGTTCTGCTCGGGTCTTCGCCCTTGCTGATGCAAAAGGGCATGAGCGAGAGTCTCACCGGGCGCTTCGAGCTGATCCGTCTCGCCCATTGGTCGTTTCATGAAATGTACGAAGCCTTCGACTTCAATTTGGACGAATACATCTATTTCGGCGGCTATCCCGGCAGCGCCGCTTTCATCCGGGACGAGCCACGCTGGCGCAACTACGTCAACGCTGGCTTGATTGAGCCCAGCATCGAGAAAGATATCCTGATGATGACGCGGGTGGACAAACCTGCGCTGCTCAGGCAATTGTTCCACCTCGGCTGCCGCTACTCGGGGCAGATACTTTCTTTCACGAAGATGATGGGGCAGCTTCAAGACGCTGGTAATACAGTGACCCTCGCGCATTATCTGGACCTCCTCGGCAATGCCGGGCTGATCCAGGGATTGCAGAAATACGCCGGACAACACCATCGACGCCGTGCCTCGTCCCCCAAGCTCAACGTGCTGAACACCGCCCTCATGTCGGCGGGCTCCGGCTACACCAAGGCCGAGGCAGAGGCCGACCGCAGCTACCGGGGGCGCATGGTCGAGAGCGCGGTCGGCGCCCATCTCCACAACACCGGCCATCCTGAATGCCGTCTGTATTACTGGCGCGATGGGCCGGACGAGGTCGACTTCGTGCTCGAACGCGGCCGGCGACTCGTCGCCATCGAGGTCAAGAGCAGCCCTGCACCGAAAGCTGTGAGCGGCCTGGAAGCATTCGCCGCTGCCTTTGGCGACTGCCGCAAGCTGCTCGTCGGCGAGGGTGGCATTCAGTTGACCGAGTTCCTTTCCTACCCGGCGGAGCATTGGCTTTGAGCAAGACGTGCTTCCTGGTTCGCCGCACCTGCACCCGGCTGACGGAGGAACCTGGGACACGGGAGAGCCGGCCGCTGGAGCACTATCGGGAGTCACCCGCTTATGTGCTACTGGGCGACCCGGGCGCCGGCAAGACGGAATCGTTCAGGAGAGAATCGATCGAGACAGGCGGTGTCTATGTCAAGGCACGCGACTTCGCCACTTTCGATCCAACTCCGGCGTTGACAGGGAAGACCCTGTTCATCGATGCGCTGGACGAAATGCGCGCGGGCGCCGGCGATGGCAGGACGCCGCTCGATCATATCCGCCGCCACCTGGAACGTCTGGGGCGTCCGCACTTTCGCCTCTCCTGCCGCGAAGCCGACTGGCTGGGCGCCAGCGACCGCGAGGCATTGCTCGGTGTGGCGCCGGGCGGCGAACTCGTTGTTTTGAGTCTCGATCCCTTGAGCGACGACGACATTGCGCAAATCCTGATGAGTCATGGCTACACGGCGGCAGATGCCGAGGGGTTCGTGCGCAAGGCCGGCGAACACGGCATGAATGAACTGCTGCGCAACCCTCAGGCCCTGGATCTGCTGGTGCTGGCGGTCGGCGGCAGGTCATGGCCGCAAAGCCGCGAAGCCACTTATGAAATGGCCTGCGGACAACTGGTGCGCGAAGGGAATCGGGAGCATAGACAGGCAAGGGGGAAATGGCCGCATTCCTCTGAAGCGCTGCTCGATGCCGCAGGATGGCTCTGTGCGGTCCACCTGCTGTCCGGGATCGCCGGCTACGCCTTGGACGAAGACGCCGCCGATGCGCAGCATTTCTGCCTGGCTTCACTGGTTGTACCTGACGACTTGCCCCTGCTGCCTGCGCTCAAGACCAATCTCTTCCGACGCGATGACCGCGAACAACAGCGCGTACCCGTCCATCGCAGCGTCGCGGAATACCTGGGTGCCTGCCACCTGGCAGCTCTGATCAATCAACGCGGCTTGCCGCTCGGCCGCGTGCTGGCCCTGCTGGCGGGAGAGGACGGCGGCATCGTCGCCGATCTGCGCGGCCTCGCCGCCTGGCTCTCTGTGCTGTGCCATGGCGCCCGCACCGAGTTGATCGACCGCGATCCGCTGGGAGTGGTGCTCTACGGCGACGTGCGCAATTTCCCGGCCGAGGACAAACGTCGGCTGTTCGCTGCGCTACAGGGCGAGGCGGAGCGCTATCCCTGGTTTCGTTATCAGGATTGGAGCTCTGCGCCCTTCGGCGCGCTGGCGACGCCGGACATGCTGCCGACGCTCAAGGAGATTCTGTCTTCCCCGTCGCGCAGCGATGCCGATCTCGCTTTGCTCGATTGTGCGCTGGACGCGTTGCGGCACGCACCGCTCTTCCCGGAACTCGACGAAGCGCTGGAAGCCCTTGTGAGGGATGCGAGCTACAAGCCGGAAATCCGTGTGGCTGCCTTGCGGGTACAGTTGCACGACATGCCGCGGAATGCCCGCCGTTGCTTGAAACTGGCGCAGGACATCGTGTCTGGCGCAACCGAAGACCGCGACGACCGGCTTTTGGGAATGCTGCTGACCGAACTTTACCCGAGCCACATTCCGCCGACAGAAGTTCTGGGCTACCTACAGTCGACGAAGCAGCGCGGAAATTCAGTCGACTATTTTTGGGGCTACAGATTCCAGGAAGCGACCCCCGACCAGGCACTGCCGCTTTTGCTGGATCAATTGGCGCAAAAGCTTATAAGTCTGGGAAGAACAGTGGATGACTTCTCAATCAACCGTATGTCGGGAGAACTGCTGGCGCGCGGGCTTGAAACCCATGGCGATACGACCGAGGACAAGCGGCTGTACGACTGGCTGGGCATCGGTCTCGACGAGTATGCGCATTCCAGAATCGACAGGAAACATGCCACGCGGATCCAGCAGTGGTTCGCAAAACGTCCGGAACGCTACAAGGCCTTGTTGCTCGAAGGCGCTTTCCGTTGCATCGCCCGCGAAGACCTGGCGTATTGCCTGTTTCAGAGCGCGGCAAGACTTTACGATGCTCCGGCGCCCGCCGACATCGGTCCCTGGTACCTGGAACAGGCGGTGAAGGAAGAAGCGCACACGAAACTTTCCGGCTACTATTTCGTGCAAGCCGTGCACCAACTCATTCGGGAGGGCGGGCAACAGAGTCTGACGCTGCCTGCGCTGAAATTTCTTGAGGACTGGACCGCGGCCCATCCGGCGTTCCAGGCCTACATGGAAGGCTTCGTTTCCACCCCGGTCGGCGACTGGCAACAAAAGCACGCGATCATGGATAGGGAGCGCAAGGAGAGCCGGCAACAGAGAAAAGACGAATGGATACGTTTCTTCCGCGACCATCTCGCCGATATCCGCGACGGCAGTGCGCATCCGAAGATTCTGCACGATCTGGCGCAAGCCTATCTGCGTGGGTATTACGACATCGAAGGTGAAACGTCCCGCGAGCGTCTGGCCGATTTCCTCGGAGGTGACGCGGATCTGGTCCAGGCGGCCTGCGACGGTTTTCGCCGCTCCCTGAAGCGCGACGATCTGCCGAGCGTGGCAGAAATTGTCGAACTCGAAACCAAGGGGCGGATGCACTACCTGCGCCAAGCCTGTCTGGTCGGCATGGAGGAATTCTACGCCGCCGACCCCCTCGGCGCCTTGCAGCTCGACGATTCAATTCTGTCGAAGCTGCTGGCCTTCCAATTCACCTATGTTGCCAACAAGAACCCCGCCTGGTTCGATGCGTTGGTGCAGGAGCGACCTGCGCTGGTCGCGGACGTGTTGATCGCC
>JAJZPJ010000282.1 GCA_021811225.1 Pseudomonadota bacterium | reverse complement strand
CCTGCGGGCTGGACAGCAGCGCGCCCTGCATCCGCTCGTTCTGCAGCCGCAGCATCATCACCACGTCGGCGCCGCGCAGGCCTTCGCGGATGTCGTGGCAGACGCGCACGCCCAGCCGCTCGACGCAACTGGGCAGCAGGGTCTTGGGCGCGACCACGCGCACCTCGGGCACGCCCAGCGTGGTCAGGGCGTGGATCTGGGAGCGCGCCACGCGCGAGTGCAGGACGTCGCCGACGATCGCCACGGTGAGTCCGGTGAACTCCCGCTTGTAATGGCGGATGGTGTACATGTCGAGCAGACCCTGGGTCGGGTGGGCGTGGCGACCGTCGCCGGCATTGATCACGCGGATGTGGTCCTTGCCGGTGTTGGCCAGATGTGCCGCGATCAGGTGCGGCGCACCGCTCGAGGCGTGGCGCACCACGAACATGTCGGCCTGCATCGCCGCGAGATTGTCGACGGTGTCGAGCAGCGATTCGCCCTTGGCGGCGCTGGAGGTGTTGATGTTGAGGTTGATGACGTCGGCGGACAGGCGTTTGGCGGCGATCTCGAAGGTGGTCCGGGTGCGCGTCGAATTCTCGAAGAACAGGTTGAACACGCTCTTGCCGCGCAACAGCGGCAGTTTCTTCACTTCGCGCTCGGCGACCTCGGTGAAGGGGGCGGCGGCATCGAGGATCGCCATGAGGGTGGCCCGCGGCAGTCCCTCGGTGGTCAACAGGTGCTGCAGCTCGCCGCGATCGTTCAACTGGGGGTTACGCATTTCGCCTTTCCTTGAGGGTGAGGCCGAGGGTGCCGTCGACAGCCCGGGTCAGGACCAGCTCCTGCGTCGCCGGCAGCGGCTCGGCCAGAGCCTGGGCGCAGTAGCGGGCGCAGATCGGCAGCTCCCGGCCGCCGCGATCGACCAGCACGGCGAGGTCGATGCGCCCGGGACGGCCATAGTCGAACAGTTCGTTCATCGCGGCGCGGATGGTGCGGCCGGTGTAGAGCACGTCGTCTACGATGACGATGTGCGCACCCTCGACGTCGAAGTTGAGCGACGAGGCGCGGGTGCCCGGATGCAGATTGCGGCTGGAGTAGTCGTCGCGATGGAAGGAGACGTCGATGCTGCCGAGCGGAATGCTCAGGCCGAGCGCCGTGTGCAGGCGCTCGGCGAGCCAGACGCCGCCGGTATGGATGCCGACCAGCGCCATTTCGGGGCCGGCCTGCGGCCGCATTTGCTCGACGAGCCGCGCCAGCAGCGCTTCGGCCTCAGGCAGCGTGGGCTTGGTCATCGACCCGGGCATCGAAATAATCCTGCAGGATGATCTGCGCCGCTTCGGCATCGACCGCGCGCCTGCGCGCCCGCCAGGACAGGCCGCGGGCGGCGAGCCGGGCGTCGGCTTCGCGCGAGGAGTAGCGCTCGTCGATCTGAATCACCGGCAGGCGGAAGCGGCCCTCCAGCTGGTGGGCGAAGCGCCGGGCGCGCGCCGTCAGCTCGTGCTCGGTTCCGTCTTCGGCCAGCGGCAGGCCGAGCACCAGTATCTGCGGCTGCCATTCCTCGATCAGCCGGGCGATCTCGCCGAAGCGCGTGTCGTTGTCTTCGGCGGCGATGGTGGCGAGCGCCCGCGCCCGGCCGAGCAGCGCCTCGCCGACGGCGACGCCGATGCGCTTGACGCCGAAATCGAAGGCCAGCGCCGTGCCGGCCTCAGGCATGCCCGGCCACCTCGGAGAGATTGGTGAAATCGATGCCGAGCAGTTGCATCGCCGCCGCCAGGCGTTCCTCGGGCGGCATGGCGAAGAGGATCTGCGGATCGGCGGCGACGGTGAGCCAGGCGTTCTGCGCCAGCTCCCATTCCAACTGGCCCGCCGACCAGCCGGCGTAGCCCAGGGTGACCAGAACGTCGGCCGGTTCGCCGGTCGAGCCCATCTCCTGGAGAATGTCGCGCGAACTGGTCAGCCCGATCCCGTCCTTGACCTCCAGGGTCGATTGCCAGTGGCCCAGCGGGCGATGCAGCACGAAGCCGCGGTCGGTCTGCACCGGGCCGCCGAAATAGACCGGCATCGCGCCCAGTTCGGAGGCGGGGCCTGAAGCCAGGGGAATCTCGACGCGTTCCAGCAGGTTCGCCAGCGTCATGTCGCTCGGCCGGTTGACTATCACGCCCAGCGCGCCCTGCTCGTTGTGTTCGCAAATATAGGTCAGGGACCGGGAAAAGCTCGGGTCCGTCATGGCCGGCATGGCGATCAGAAAGTGGTGGGTGAGGCTTACTGTTTCCTCGATCACGGCGACATTGTAATCCGTAGCGCCTTTGTCTGTCACCGCAATTGGCGAGCGCGAAGCAGACGCGCTTAGCCGGTCTTGGACTCGGCCGCAGCGAATGCACGGGTGCCCGTCTCGATGCGCAACCGCGGCAGATGCTGCGGATATTCGCGTGGGATGAAGGAGATCAATTCCTCACACATCCTGCAGCGCAAATCCCAGCACAGAGTCGGCGGCACTCACCAGCACGCGCACCTGCATCGAACGCTCGTTGGCGTCGGCGACCCGGGTCGCGCAAATGCGTCGGTTCTGGAACGGATCCTCGATGAACCACTGCAGCGGAACCACCAGTCTACGTTCGTCCCATACCTGCGCCACCACGCCGCACCACCACGAAAGCGCCGGTGATCTCCTCGATGCGCCCCCGTTCGCCCTGCACGATCACGACGTCGTCGAGCCTGATCGGCTGCGTCAGCGCAATTTGCAGGCCCGGGAAGGTGGTCAGCGCTGAGGATGCGCCGGGAGCAATATCGGACGATATCATCCGGCTGCCCGCCGCCAATAAGATAGTTTTGCTAAATCGCAGCTATAGATAATATTGCTTGCTGCGGCGCAATATTAGCTATACTATATGTTCCGTCTCCTCCAGAACCTCCTCCTTTGGAACTGGATTTAAGCCCGCAGCTGCTGCGGGCTTCTTTTTTTTCAAGCCCGGGGAAAGATCAGCTCGGCGCCTTGCCCTCGGTGCAGCGCCTGCACC
>JAJZPJ010000281.1 GCA_021811225.1 Pseudomonadota bacterium | reverse complement strand
GGCGAGACTGCGTAAGCCAAGGTCGTCGAGGAAGGTTTTGGTGGTGGCGTAGAGCGCCGGGCGCCCGGGAGCATCGCGATGGCCGACCGCGTCTATCCAGCCGCGCGACTCCAGCGTCTTCAGGATGTTCGGCGAGACGGCGACGCCGCGGATGTCCTCGATGTCGCCGCGGGTCACCGGCTGGCGATAGGCGATGATCGCCAGGGTCTCCATCACCGCGCGCGAATACTTGGGCGGCCGCTCGTTCTTCATGCGGTCGAGATAGGGCTGGAATTCGGGGCGGGTCTGGAAGCGCCAGCCGCTGGCCAGCTGCGCCAGTTCGACGCCGCGGCCATTCCAGTCGGCGCGCAGGTCGGCGAGCAGGCTGCGCAGCGTGTCGTCGTCGAACTCGTCGTCGAACAGCCGCTTCAATTCGGCCAGCGGCAGCGGCTCGGTGGCCGCGAGCAGCGCCGCCTCGAGCACGCGCTTGAAGTCTTCAGGGGTGTAGAGCGTCTGCATCGGCGAGCTTCACGTAGATCGGCGCCAGCGCGGCGCTCTGGGTGATATCGACCAGGCGCTCGCGCACCAGTTCGAGCATGGCGAGGAAATTGACCACCAGGCTGGGCACGCCGGCGGCGACGTCGAACAGGGTATCGAAGGCGACGAAGGCGCCGCCCGAGAGCCGGCGCAGCATCAGGCTCATGTGCTCGCGCACCGACAGCTCCTCGCGCTGGATCTTGTGGTGCTGCGTCATCCGCGCCTGCTTGATCAGTTGCAGCCAGGCCTGCTGCAGGTCGTGCAGGCTGACCTCGGGCTGACGCGCGGCCAGCTCGTCGGCGATCCAGACGCTGACCCACTCGTAGTCGCGCAGCGCCTGCGGCAGGGCGTCGAGCTTGGCGGCGGCGGCCTTCATCTGCTCGTATTCGAGCAGACGCCGCACCAGCTCGGCGCGCGGGTCCTCCGCCTCGCCCGCCTCGACCCTGGGCGGCCTCGGCAGCAGCATCCGCGACTTGATCTCGATCAGCATCGCCGCCATCAGCAGATACTCGGCGGCCAGTTCCAGATTGCCCCGGCGCATCGCCTCGACGTAGTCCAGATACTGCCGGGTCAGGGCCGCCATCGGAATGTCGAGGACGTCGATGTTGGCCTTGCGGATCAGGTAGAGCAGCAGGTCGAGCGGCCCCTCGAAGGATTCGAGGATGACCTCCAGCGCGTCGGGCGGGATGTAGAGATCGCGGGGCAGCTCGGCGAGCCGCTCGCCGTAGATCATCGGCATGTGGGGCGCGTTCTCCATGCTCAGGTGTAATCCAGCCCCATCGCCTCGCGCACGTCGCGCATGGTCTCCTGGGCGAGCTTGCGCGCCTTGTCGCAGCCGTCGGCGACGATGTTGCGCACCAGCTGCGGATCGTCGAGATAGAGCTGCGCCCGCTCGTGCATCGGTTCCTGTTCGCGCAGCACCGCCTCGATCACCGGCTGCTTGCATTCGAGGCAGCCGATGCCGGCGCTGGTGCAGCCCTCGCGCACCCATTGCCGGGTCGGCTCCGGGGAATAGATGACGTGGAAGGCCCACACCGGACACTTCTCCGGATCGCCCGGATCGCTGCGCCGCACGCGCTGCGGGTCGGTCTGCATGGTGCGGATCTTCCGGGTGACGCTGGCGGGATCCTCGCGCAGCGCGATGGTGTTGCCGTAGGACTTGGACATCTTCTGGCCGTCCAAGCCCGGCATGCGCGCGGACTCGGTGAGCAGCGCGTCGGGCTCGACCAGGATCATCTTGCCGCCGCCTTCGAGATAGCCGAACAGGCGCTCGCGGTCGCCGAAGGACAGGCTCTGCGCCTCGTCCAGGAGCGCGTGGGCCTGCTCCAGGGCGTCGGCCTCGCCGCGCTCCTGATAGCGCGTGCGCAGTTCCTCGTAGAGCTTCGCGCGCTTCTTGCCGAGCTGCTTGACGGCTTCTTTCGCCTTCTCCTCGAAGCCCACCTCGCGGCCGTAGAGATGATTGAAGCGGCGCGCGATCTCGCGCGTGAATTCGATGTGCGGCACCTGATCCTCGCCCACCGGCACCCGGTTGGCGCGATAGATCAGGATGTCCGCGGCCTGGAGCAGCGGATAGCCGAGGAAGCCGTAGGTGGACAGGTCCTTGTGCGCGAGTTTCTCCTGCTGATCCTTGTAGGTCGGCACGCGCTCCAGCCAGCCCAGCGGCGTCATCATCGACAGCAGGAGCTGCAGCTCGGCGTGTTCGGCCACCCGCGACTGGATGAACAGCGTCGCCTGCGACGGATCGACGCCGGCGGCGAGCCAGTCGATGATCATCTCCCAGGCATCGTCGACGATGCTGCCCGGCGCCTCGTAATGGGTGGTCAGCGCGTGCCAGTCGGCGACGAAGAACAGGCAGGGGTATTCCTGCTGGAGCTGCACCCAGTTCTTCAGCACGCCGTGGTAGTGGCCCAGATGGAGGCGGCCCGTGGGGCGCATGCCGGAGAGGACTTTTTCTGCGTACATGGGATCAGATCTTGAAAATGATGGAGAGCAGCAGGACGAAGCCGTTCAGGAGCGGCAGCAGGATCAGGTCGAGCACGTGGGTAAACAGCAGTACCAGCAGGATCACGAAGCCGTAGCGTTCGAGCTGGGCGAACTTCCAGGCCAGGCGGTGGGGCAGCAGGCTGACCGCGATGCGGCCGCCGTCCAAGGGCGGGATCGGCAAGAGATTGAGCAGCATCAGCGCCGCATTGATTTCGATGCCGGCCTTGCCCATCAGCGCCATCGGCTCGGCGTAGGCGGAAAACGGCAAGCTCAGCGCGAGTTTCATCAGACTGGCCCAGGCCAGCGCCATGAACAGGTTCGCCGCCGGTCCGGCGACGGCCACCCAGAGCATGTCCTTCTTCGGATGTCTCAGCTTGCCGAAGTTCACCGGCACCGGCTTGGCCCAGCCGAAGATCACGCCGCCGCCGGACAGCGTCATCAGCAGCACCGGCACCAGGATGGTGCCGATCGGATCGATGTGGCGCAATGGGTTCAGGCTGACGCG
>JAJZPJ010000280.1 GCA_021811225.1 Pseudomonadota bacterium | reverse complement strand
GCAACCACTTCTGTCCGTCCTGCGAGAAGAGCGGCGCCTGCCACCTGCAGGCCACCGCCTACGAGCTGGGCATGATGACGCCGCACTTCGAGATGCTCTATCCCGACCGGCCGGTCGATGCCTCCCACCCCGAGCTGCTGCTCGACTTCAACCGCTGCATCCTGTGCGAACTGTGCGTCCGGGCCAGCCGCGAGGTCGATGGCAAGAAGGTCTTCGCCCTCTCGGGGCGCGGCATCGGCGCGCACCTGGTGGTCAATGCCGTCTCGGGCCGGCTCGCCGACAGCGACATCGACGCCGCCGACCGCGCCGCCTCGGTCTGCCCGGTCGGCGTGATCCTGAGGAAGCGGCGCGGCTTCGCGGTGCCGATCGGCGAGCGCCGCTACGACGCGCAGCCGATCAGCGCGGACCGGGAGGAATGATGGCGGCCAAGCTGCGCGTGGCGACCACCTCGCTCGCCGGCTGCTTCGGCTGCCACATGTCTCTCCTCGACATCGACCTGCGCCTCTTCGATCTCATCGAACGCATCGAATTCGACCGCTCGCCGCTGACCGACATCAAGACCGTCGGCGACTGCGACATCGGTCTCGTCGAGGGCGGGGTGTGCAACGCGGAGAACGTCGCGGTGCTGCGCGAGTTCCGCCGCCACTGCAAGGTCCTGGTGGCGCTGGGCGCCTGCGCGGTCAATGGCGGCCTGCCGGCGCAGCGCAACCACCTCGACCTGCGCGACATCCTCGCAGAGGTCTATCAGACCAGCCCGGGGCTCGCCGCCGGCAGCGCCATTCCCAACGATCCGGAGCTGCCGCTGCCTCTGAACAAGGTGCATCCGCTCCACGAGATCGTGCGCATCGACTACTTCCTGCCCGGCTGCCCGCCCTCGGCCGAGGCCATCTGGAAGTTCCTCACCGACCTGATCGGCGGCCGCACCCCGAGCCTGGGGCACGGCCTGCTCCACTACGACTGACATCATGAACAGAGAGCTGGAGGCCGCCGCCCATCCCGAATCACTGCGCGGGCCACTGCGCCGCGTCGCCATCGACCCGGTCTCGCGCGTCGAGGGCCACGGCAAGGTGAGCATCCTGCTCGACCAGGACAACCGCATCCACCAGGTCAGGCTGCACATCGTCGAGTTCCGCGGCTTCGAGAAATTCATCCAGGGCCGGCCCTACTGGGAGGTGCCGGTGATGGTGCAGCGCCTGTGCGGCATCTGCCCGGTGTCGCACCACCTCGCCGCCTCCAAGGCGCTGGACCTGATCGTCGGCGCCAAGAGCCTGACGCCCGCCGCAGAGAAGCTGCGCCGCCTGATGCACTATGGCCAGATATTGCAATCCCACGCGCTGCACTTCTTCCACCTGGCGTCGCCCGATCTGCTCTTCGGCTTCGACTCCGAACCCGGCCGGCGCAACATCGTCGGCATCGCCGCGGCCCACCCGGAGATCGCCAGGATGGGCGTGCTGCTGCGCAAGTTCGGCCAGGAGGTGATCCGCGTCACCGCCGGCAAGCGCGTCCATGGCACGGGCTCGGTGCCCGGCGGCGTGAACCGGTCGCTGACCTCCGGGGAGCGCGACGCCCTCCTGCGCGACGCCGACCAGATGGTGAGCTGGAGCATGCAGGCCGTGGGCATCGTCAAGGATCTGCACCGGCAGAACCCGGCGCTCTACGACAGCTTCGGCGCCTTCCGCTCGAATTCGCTGAGCCTCGTGGCAGCCGACGGCGGCCTCGATTTTTATCACGGCCGGCTGCGCGCCAGGGACGCCGACGGCGCCCTGATCTTCGACCGGCAGGACCCCCAGGGCTACGAGCGGATCATCACCGAGGCGGTGAAGCCCTGGAGTTACATGAAGTTTCCATACCTCACCGAACTCGGGGAGGAGGCGGGCTGGTACAAGGTCGGCCCGCTCGCCCGGGTGATCAACTGCGAGCATATCGGCACACCGCTGGCCGAGGCCGAGCGCCGGGAATTCGTCGCCCACTGCGCCGGACTGCCGGCGCAGGCGACGCTGGCCTACCACTGGGCGCGGATGATCGAGCTGTTGTTCGCGGCCGAGACCCTCCGCGACCTGCTCGGGGACCGCGACCTGGAGGGCGACGACCTGGTCACGAGCGGCGAGCGCGCCTTCGAGGGCGTCGGCGTGATCGAGGCGCCGCGCGGCACGCTGATCCACCACTACCGGGTGGATGAAAACGACCTGGTGACCATGGCCAACCTGATCGTGTCCACCACCCACAACAACCAGGCGATGAACACCGCGGTGCGCGAGGTGGCGCGACGCTATCTCGACGGCCGGGAGCTCACCGAGGGCTTGCTCAACCATATCGAGGTGGCGATCCGCGCCTTCGATCCCTGTCTGTCCTGCGCCACCCACGCGCTGGGCCGGATGCCCCTGGAGCTCACCCTTCTCGACGCCGACGGCCGGCAGATCGACCGCCTCAGCCGGGACGCAGAGGGGCCTTGAGCGAAGCCACCCTGATCTTCGCCTGGGGCAATCCCAGCCGCGGCGACGACGCCCTGGGGCCGCGGTTCGTCGAACGCCTGGAGGCTCAGGCTGACGGGCATCCGGAGTGGGGATCGTTCGACTGCCTGAGCGACTTCCAATTGCAGATCGAACACGCGCTGGATCTATGCGACCGCGAGCGGCTGCTGTTCGTCGATGCCAGCTTGAGCTGCGCCGCGCCCTTCGAGGTCTCGCTGGTGACTCCCAGCCGCGACCAGAGCTACACCAGCCACGCGATGAGCCCGGGCGCGCTGCTCCAGGTCTATCGCGAGCTCAACGGCAAGGAACCGCCCGCCGCGCAGCTCTTGGCGATACGCGGTCTGCGCTTCGAGCTGGGCGAGCCCTTGAGCGTCGAGGCCGAGCGTCACCTGCAGGCGGCGCTGGCATGGACCGGCGCCTGGCTCAGCGCTTCTTCCAGCGGAAGGCGAGCGGCTGCTTGTCGATGAAACGCGCGGCGGCGTCGCGGTGATAATCGGTGTGCAGCGCCAGCGCCTGGGCCGACGCTTCCAGCTCG
>JAJZPJ010000279.1 GCA_021811225.1 Pseudomonadota bacterium | reverse complement strand
TGCAGGTCCTGCTCCAGCTTGGCCAGCAGCGACTGAGCCGAGGTGGTGTTGCCCGACTGGAGCGCCTGCTGCAGCGCGCTCAAATCGGTGCTCACGGCGGACGCTCCGGATAGCGGCGTCGTTCCCTGCATCGCCGCATAGACCGCCTGCGCCTGATTGAGCGCGGGATCGGTCGCGGCCGTAAGGTCTTGCTGCAGCTTGGCGAAGGCGCTCTGGGCCGAACTCAAGCTTCCCGACTGCAGGGCGGTCCCCAGCGAGGACCAGTCGGTCGCAACCGTGCCCGTTGCGGCTGTCGTCGCGACGGAACTCGTCGCCGTGGCCGCTGCCGCTGAGCCGGTGGTCGCGGCCGGAGTGGACGGTTGCAGTTGCTGCAAGAGCGCATAGGCCTGCTGGGCTCCCGACAGGCTGCCCGATTGCATGGCCTGAAACAGCTGATCGAAATCCTGCAGCGCTTGGTGTTTGGTCGATTGCCAGGCGCTCAGCGCGGTGCCGGAATTCAACGAAACATTGGATACGGACATAGCCACCTCCCTCTACTCAGTGTTCAGATACGGCCGCAAATCCTCGGCATGACCCGCTCGCCGGCAAAACTTGCCGGCACGCTTTGCCGGCGGAGTCGGACTCGCGCTTGGCTTCGCACGCGATTGCCCGGTGCTTGCGAAGCCAACAGCAGTATTCATGCCAATAACCGACCCGGTAACATCCGTCGATAAGCCCGTGCGGCGGCCACGGGACGAAAAATGACTTTGTCATCACCTGCCGGCATCTGCTAATCTAGGCGACGGAAAAGTGCGCGAGGCGTGCGATGTGTCTGGGGATCCCGATGCGGGTGACTGAGTGCGACGGCGAGTTCGCTTGGTGCGAGGGGCGCGGCCGGCGCGAACGCCTGAACGTGCTGTGGATCGGCGCGGTGACTCCGGGCGAATGGGTGTATGCCTTGCAGGGCCAGGCGCGTCAGCGGCTCGACGAGGCGCACGCGCGGCAGATCGACGCCGGACTCGATGCGTTGGAGGCGGCGCTGGCGGGCCGGACCGATCTCGATTCCTACTTCGCCGATCTGTTACCCCAATCCGTAAATCATGGATCCGGGCAGACTTGAGCTTCGTCTGCGCTGGGCGGATGGCCGGATCGCCGGGCTATCCGTCGCCAACAGCCGGCCGCAAGCCACCCGCGTCCTGCGCGGCCTGCCGGCAGCGCAGGCGGCGGCGCTGATCCCTCAATTCTTCGCGCTGTGCGGCCAGGCCCAGGGCGTGGCCGCACGCGCCGCGCGCGCCGCTGCGGAGCAGGGAAGCTGCGCTGCCGGTCACGACGCCGGGGTCGCCGCCGAAGCGGCGCAGGAGCATTTGTGGCGCCTGCTCTCCGACTGGCCGCGCGAACTCGGCCTGGCGCCGCAGGATGCCGCCTTCGTGCGCTGGCGTCGCCTTCTGTCGGCGGATACGTCGGTGCTGGTCGGCCAGGACTTTCGCGATTTTCTCGATCAGAGCCTGCTCGGCATGACGCCGCAGGCATGGTTGGGACTGTCGCAGGCGGACGAGTTCGAGCTCTGGTGGCGGGATTCGCCGGCGCTGGCGGCGCGCCTGTGCCGCGCCCTGGCAACCGGGGACGAGTGCGTCGACGGATCGCCCCCGGAGGCGCAACTGCCGGTACTCGATGCCAACGCCGCCGCCGGCGACTGGCCGGCGCTGTCCGCCGAATTCGCGCTGCGACCGCAATGGCACGGACGGCCGAGAGAGACCGGCGCCTATGCCCGTCGCCACGGGGACCCGCTGCTCGCGGTGCTGGCTGCAAGACCGCTCCTGGTCCGGCTGGTGGCGCGCATGCAGGAATTGGCGGCGCTGACGCTGGGCGACTTCGCCATGCCGCTGCCCGGCGCCGTCATGGCCCTGCCGCTGGAAAACGGCCGCGGCCGGGTGCTGGCCGAAACCGCGCGCGGCCTGTTGATGCACGAGCTGACGCTGGAGGGCGGAAGGGTGGCCGACTACGTCATCGTCGCGCCGACCGAATGGAATTTCCATCCCGAAGGTGCGCTGCCGGCTCTGCTCGCAGGCTGCCTCTGCGCCACCGAGGCGCAGGCGACGAACTTGGCGCGTCGGGCCGTGCTCGCCCTCGACCCCTGCGTGGCGCACGAAATCACCATCGAGCGGCCGGTGGCGCCATGAAGACGGTAGTGCTGGGCCTGGGCAATTCCCTGCTGCGAGACGAGGGCGTCGGCGTCGTCGCGACGAATGCGCTGCGCGCCCAGCACGGTGCGCTGCTGGATCGGCGAGGCGATGGACCGCTTCCTCGGCAGCTCGCGGCAGCGCAGCGTGCATGAGGTCGCGCTGCTCGACCTGATGGCGCTGGCGCACTGGATCGTCATCGAGGACGGCAAGATCGCCAACTACCAGGCGGTCGTGCCCAGCACCTGGAACGCCGGCCCGCGCGATCCGCAGGGCAAGGCCGGACCCTACGAGGCGGGCCTGAAGGGGCACCGTCTGCACGACGCGAAGCAGCCGTTAGAGATCCTGCGCACCGTCCACTCCTTCGATCCGTGCATCGCCTGCGCCGTGCATGTCACCGATCCGCACGGCGAGGAGCTGATCCAAGTCAAGGTCGGCTAGAAGATGGCAGAATGACCGCTGTTTTCGAATCGAGGAGCCGCTCTTGAAGCTATCGTTCCACGGCGCCGACCGCGGCGTCACCGGGTCCTGTCATCTGATCGAGTGTGCCGGCCGCCGGCTCCTGATCGATTGCGGACTGTATCAAGGCGGCCGGGCGCTCGACGAAGAGAACGCCAAACCCTTCGGCTTCGACGCTGCGGATATCGATTGCGTGCTGCTCACCCACGCCCACCTGGATCACTGCGGCCGTCTGCCGCTGCTGGTCAAGCGGGGCTTCCAAGGCGAGATCGTGACCACGGCCGCGTCGCGCGAATTGGCCCGTCTGGTGATGATGGATGCCGCCCATCTGCAGGAGGAGGAAGCGCGCCGAATGAACCACGGCGGCGAACGCCACGGCAAGCATACGC
>JAJZPJ010000038.1 GCA_021811225.1 Pseudomonadota bacterium | reverse complement strand
TAGAACATCACTCCGAACACGATGACGAAGATGGTGAGGCAAACCCCCATCATCCACATGTTCAGGTCGTAGACCTTCTGGGCCAATCGGGTGGCGGGCGCCTGAAAATTGAATTCGTAGGCCGCCTCCGCCGCGCTGGAGAGCAGCCCCAGAGCCGCCGATGCCGCCAGACGAGGCACACCCGCCCACCGTGCTTGTTTGGTCATAGTTATAAACCCCGTTTTGATGTGCGTGTCCGAATCAACTCCCTCGTTGCAGCCGGCAACGATGCGTGGCCGTTGCTCTGAAAAACAGGAGCGCCCTGAATGCGCCGTTCAATCGCCGAGATCCCGCCCCTGCCGGGCTCTTGAACGCAGCTTCGCCGCAAACTCTCAGGCGCTCCGCACCAGCGTTTTGTCGCAAGACGGTAGGAATTATTCTTCGCGCGGCACAAACGAGGCTGGGAAAATCTAGCACAGCCCGCGCATACCTTCAACCTTTATTATTTAAAGGTTAATATATTCACATTCGCGGGTGGCCGTCAGCGGCCATTGCCGCGAGCAGCATTTCATGGATGCCGCCGAAACTGCCGTTGCTCATCACCAGGATCCGGTCACCGGCACGAGCCTCCGCGGCTAGCGCAGCGACCAGCGCCGAGAGGTCTTCGAACACCTGCGCCTTGGCGCCCAGGGGAGCCAAGGCGGCCTGCGCGTCCCAGCCCAGGTTCTTGCAGTAGCAGAACACGGCGTCGGCGTCGGCCAGGCTGTCCGGCAATTGCGCCTTCATGACCCCGAGCTTCATGGTATTCGAACGCGGTTCGAGCACGGCGAGTACGCGCCCCTTGCCGACCTTCCCGCGCAATCCCGCGATGGTGGCCGCGATGGCCGTCGGATGATGGGCAAAGTCGTCATAGACCGCCACACCGCGCACCTCGCCGCGGACCTCCAGGCGCCGCTTGACGCCCTTGAAGCGCGAGAGCGCCTGCAGCGCCAGATCCGGTGGTACGCCGGCATGGCGAGCCGCCGCCAGCGCAGCGAGCGCATTGGCTCGGTTGTGGGCGCCAGGCAGAGCCAGACTCGTGCAGCCCAATTCGCGCGCCGCCAGGGTCACCGAAAAGTTGCCCTCCTCGGCATCGGGCTCAGCCTGCCAGCCGTCGGACGTATTGAACCATTCCACGGGCGTCCAGCAGCCCCGGTCAAGGACGCGCTTCAGGGCTGGCTCGGCGCCGTTGGCGACGATCAGGCCATTGCTCGGCAGGGTCCGCACTAAATGATGGAATTGCGTCTCTATTGCCGCAAGATCGCTGAAAATGTCCGCATGATCGAACTCGAGATTGTTCAGGATCATCGTCCGGGGATGGTAGTGCAGGAATTTCGAGCGCTTGTCGCAAAAGGCGGTGTCGTATTCGTCCGCCTCGATGACGAAAAAGGGCGAACCGGTGAGCCGGGCCGAGACGCCGAAGTCCTGCGGCACGCCACCGATCAGGAAACCGGGTTCGAGTCCGGCGGCCTCCAGTATCCAGGCCAGCATCGCGGTGGTCGTGGTCTTGCCGTGGGTGCCGGCCACGCCGAGCACCCAGCGCCCGGGCAGGATATGTTCCGCCAGCCACTGCGGTCCGGAAACATAAGCCAGACCGCGGGCCAGGATCTCTTCGAGCAGAGGATTGCCGCGCGAAATCGCGTTGCCGACGACGAACAGATCCGGATTCAGCGCCGCCTGTCCGGCCGAATAACCTTCGGTCAGCGTGATCCCCTGGGCTTCCAGTTGGCCGCTCATCGGCGGATAGACGTTGGCGTCGCAACCGGTGACCTGATGGCCCGCAGCTCGCGCCAGCAAGGCTAGACCGCCCATGAAAGTGCCGCAGATGCCGAGGATGTGGATGCGCATGGCAGCTCGACCGGAATGCCGTGTAGAATGGCTCCGGATTGTAACCGATAGCGCCGCCATGCCTCGCCGCCTCAAGCATTCGCCGCAAATCGACGCCATGCGCCGCGACATTGCCAGCCTGGCCGCCCGACTGATGGCCGAGGACGGCATCGCCGACTACGGTCTGGCCAAGCGCAAAGCCGCCAAGAATCTGGGGGCCCCGGACAGCGAGGCACTGCCGACCAATCAGGAAATCGAAGAGGCTTTGCGCACTTACCAGGCGGTCTTTCAAGAGGATGAACTGCGCGAACGCCTCGCCGTTCTTCGGCGCAGCGCCTTGTCGCTGATGCGTCTGCTCGACCGATTTCACCCCTACCTGACCGGCCCCGCCTTAGATGGCACCGCTGGACGCTACGCCGAAGCGGAAATCGAACTTTTCGCCGACAGCGCTAAAGATGTCGAGATCTTCCTTCTTGATAGCAACATCAGCTTCGAATATGCCGACATCCACCGAACTGGCCAGAATGCTCCCGAGGCCCGGTTACGACTCGATGACGGCGAGGCGATGCTGCTGCTGTCGATCTATCCCCACACCCTGGAGCGTAGCCACCGCCGCAACCCACATACCGGTCAGGTGTCAACTCGGGCCCGCGCCGAAACGGTCGCCGCCTTGCTGGAGCAATCATGAACCGTCTTGCCCGCAATCTTCTGATCGCTGCGGTGGCCTTGGCGGCAGCCGGCGCCGGTTATTTGGTCAGCCACCTGCAGCAGGTCTTGCCCGCAAATCCGGCCGGCGCCAGGGAACTCCTGGCCCTGACCCTGCCGGACGCCAACGGCGCCAGCCAATCGATGCGGCAATGGCGGGGGAAACTGCTGGTGGTGAATTTCTGGGCAACCTGGTGTCCGCCTTGTCGGGAGGAAATGCCTGGATTCTCCCGGCTGCAAGGTAAATTTTCCGTGAAAAATGTACAATTTGTCGGTATCGGCATTGATTCGGCGGATAAAATTCGACAATTCTCGCACGATCTGCCGGTCGCTTACCCGCTTCTGGTCGGAGGCACGGAACTGATGGGGCTGACCAACTTGCTCGGCGACCGTGAAGGCGGATTGCCTTACACCATCATTCTCGATCGCAACGGCAAGCTGCTACAGACCCGGCTAGGCCTGTGGCCGGAGTCCGATCTGAAGAAGACCTTGTTTGCCCTGACGAAATGAGCGCGGCTGGGGTGTCACTGGACAAGATGCCGCCATTTACGGCAAACTTGCCGACATGGTGAAGCAAACTCGCTCTCAAAATGACAGCCGGACCGAGGCCGGACCGCCCCGCATTCTGGCATTGCACGGCCCGAACCTGAACCTGCTCGGCAACCGCGAACCGGGAATTTATGGTCGAACGACGCTGGCCGACATCCATCTGGCGATGGAAGCGCGCGCCCGCGCCGAGGGCATCCGGATCGAGAGCTTCCAGAGCAACAGCGAGGGCGAACTGATCGATCGGATCCAGTCGGCGGCGAGCGAGGACGTCCGCTTCATCATCATCAATCCGGCCGGGTACACGCACACCAGCGTGGCCCTGCGCGACGCGTTGCTGGCAGTGAAAATTCCCTTCATCGAGGTCCACCTGTCGAACATTCACGCCAGGGAGAGCTTCCGCCAACATTCGTATTTTTCCGATGTCGCCGTCGGCGTCATCTGCGGACTGGGCGCCCAAGGTTACGAACTGGCGCTCGAAGCCGCACTCACCGCGCTGGCGAAGAGCCGCCCATCCTGATCCACAAACGCCGGGCCCGTCCCGCGCGCCGACTTGCAGGGAGCACAACATGGATCTGAGAAAACTCAAGAAACTGATCGACCTTGTCCAGGAATCCGGTATCTCCGAACTGGAAGTGACCGAAGGCGAGGAAAAGGTTCGCATCGTCAAACACCTCAACGGGCCGGCGAATCCCACCTACCTGGTGGGCGCCCAGCAGCAGTCCTACCTTGCGCCGGCGCCGGCCGCCCCCGCACCTGCCGCCCAGACGGCGATACCGGCCGAACCCGAAGGCCATCTGGTCAAGGCGCCGATGGTCGGAACCTTCTATCGCTCCGGTTCCCCTGGCGCGCCATCGTTCGTCGAAGTCGGCCAGGCGGTGAAGGAGGGCGACGCGCTGTGCATCATCGAGGCGATGAAGCTGATGAACGAAATAGAGTCGGACGCCACCGGCACCGTCAAGGCGATTCTCGTCGAGAATGGCCAGCCCGTCGAATACGGACAACCCCTTTTCCTGATCGGCTAGAGCCGGCCGCGACCCCAGGCGTCACGGGTATTCAAAAATATGTTTGAGAAAATTCTGATCGCCAACCGGGGAGAGATCGCTCTCCGCATCCAGCGGGCCTGTCGCGAGTTGGGCATCAAGACCGTGGTCGTGCACTCGACCGCCGACACCGAAGCGAAGTACGTCAAGCTCGCCGACGAGTCGGTGTGCATCGGTCCGCCGCCCTCCGCCGCCAGCTACCTCAACATTCCGTCGATCATCTCGGCGGCCGAGGTGACCGACGCCGAAGCCATCCACCCCGGTTACGGCTTCCTCTCGGAAAATGCCGATTTTGCCGAACGCGTCGAAAAGTCCGGTTTCATCTTCATCGGTCCGCGCCCCGAGACCATCCGCCTGATGGGCGACAAGGTCAACGCCAAGAACTCCATGAAGGAAGCCGGCGTGCCCTGCGTTCCGGGTTCCGAGGGCGCGCTGCCCGAGGACCCCAAGGAGATCGTCAAGCTCGCCCGCGCCGTCGGCTATCCGGTCATCATCAAGGCGGCCGGCGGCGGCGGCGGCCGGGGTATGCGCGTGGTGCACACCGAAGCGGCCCTGCTCAACGCCGTCACCACCACCCGCGCCGAGGCCGGTGCGGCTTTCGGCAACGCCACGGTCTATCTCGAGAAATTCCTGGAAAATCCCCGTCACATCGAGATCCAGGTGCTCGCCGACAGCTTCAGCAACGCCGTCTATCTGGGCGAGCGCGACTGCTCGATGCAGCGCCGTCACCAAAAGGTGATCGAAGAGGCGCCGGCGCCGGATATCAACCGGCGCCTGATCAACAAGGTCGGCGAGCGCTGCGCCGAAGCCTGCCGCAAGATCGGCTATCGCGGCGCCGGCACCTTCGAGTTTCTCTTCGAGGACGGCGAGTTCTACTTCATCGAGATGAACACCCGGGTGCAGGTGGAACATCCGGTCACCGAACTGGTCACCGGCATCGACATCGTCCAGGCCCAGATCCGCATCGCCGACGGCGAAAAACTGTGGCTACGCCAGCGCGACGTGGTGTTGAAGGGCCATGCCATCGAGTGCCGGATCAATGCCGAGGATCCGTTCAAGTTCACCCCTTCGCCCGGCAGGATCAGCACCTATCACGCACCCGGCGGCCCCGGCATCCGCATCGACTCGCACATCTATCAAGGCTACACGGTGCCGCCGTACTACGACTCCCTGATCGGCAAGCTGGTCGCCGCCGGCGACTGCCGGGAACAGGCGATCCGGCGCATGCGCATCGCCTTGTCCGAGATGGCCGTGGAGGGCATCAAGACCAACATTCCGCTGCACCAGGAATTGATGCACGATGCCCGTTTCGTCAAGGGCGGCACCAGCATCCACTATCTCGAGGAGAAGCTCGCCGCAAAGGAAGAGGCGACCAAAGGCAAGCCATGAAGCCATCCCGCCCGGGCTCCCGCCCTTAGTCCATGTGGCTCAACGTCAGGCTGTGCACCGACGCCGCCCACGTCGACGCCCTGTCCGAGGCGCTGTTGGAGCAAGGCGCCCTGTCGCTCGGCATCGAGGATGCCCTGGCCGGAACCCCGGCCGAAACGCCGCAATTCGGTGAACCGGGGAGCCCCGACATACCTCTGTGGCAAACGAGCCGGGTGACGGCCCTGTTTTCCCCGACCGCCGACCTGATCGGCCGCATCGCCGCCGCCTGCAAAATCGCAGGCCTCTCCGAGTTGCCTGAGATAGACATCGAGGAA
The DNA here is from genome assembly GCA_021811225.1 of Pseudomonadota bacterium. Taxonomy (GTDB): domain Bacteria; phylum Pseudomonadota; class Gammaproteobacteria; order Burkholderiales; family Rhodocyclaceae; genus CAIYYX01. The sequence goes on along the minus strand of JAJZPJ010000038.1, from coordinate 10,988 downwards.
ATCGCCGACCAGAACTGGGTGCAGCTCACCCAGGCCCAGTTCGAGCCGATCCGCATCAATGAACGCCTCTGGATCGTGCCTACCTGGCACAAGGTGCCCGACCCGGCCGCGATCAATCTGATCCTGGATCCGGGCATGGCCTTCGGCACCGGCTCTCACCCGACCACGAAGTTGTGCCTCGAATGGCTGTGCGCCGAGATTTCCGGCGGCGAGAGAGCGCTCGACTACGGCTGCGGCTCTGGCATTCTGGCCATCGCCGCGGCTAAACTCGGCGCCGGCGCGGTGCTCGGCGTAGATATCGACGACACCGCGCTCGTCGCGGCCCGGGACAATGCCGCGAACAACGGCGTCGCCTTGGAACTGCGCCACTCGCGAATGCCGCTCGCCGAGACCTTCGACCTCGTCGTCGCCAACATCCTGACCAATCCGCTGTGCGTGCTGGCGCCACTGCTCTCCGCGCGGCTGGCGCGAAGCGGGCGCATCGCCCTCTCCGGCATCCTGGCATCTCAGGCCGAACAGGTGATCGCCGCCTACGCTCCCTTCATCGATCTATGGATCGGCGCCAGCCTGGACGGCTGGGTAAGGCTGGAGGGCGGAAGGGGGAAGGGAGGTAGGCCAGCGTGATGCTGACGCGCTGCCCCGCCTGCGGCACGGCCTTCCGCGTCACAGCCGCCCAGCTCAAGGCGAGGCAAGGTCAGGTGCGTTGCGGCCAATGCCGGCAGAGCTTCGACGCGCTCGCCGCGCTGCTCGATCAGGAACCGCCCGCTGCCGCTACGCCCGATACCCGGCCCGACGCTTTGCCGGCAGCGGACCTTGACTCCCCGGTGGCGGAAGCGTTCGGGGCGGCCGAATCAGGCGCCGACAAGGAATCGATCGAGCCCAGCGCGGTCTGGCCGCTGCCGGAGGCGGAAGCTGCAAGGGAAGATCGTGGCCACGCCTGGCTCTGGGCGGCCGCTGCCCTCGCCGCCCTGCTGCTACTGCTGCTGCAGGCGACGCTACAGTTCCGCACCGAGCTTTCCATACTGTTTCCGGAGACCAAACCGGCGTTGCGGCAGGCCTGCCAGCTTCTCGGCTGCAAGCTGGCGCTGCCGGCCAAGGCGGACTTCCTCGGGATCGAGGCTTCGGACATGCGCCCCGGTCCGAACGGAACGATCCTCCTGGGCGCGACGCTGAGGAACCGCGCGCCCTTCGCCCAAACTTACCCCGATCTCGAACTGACCCTCACCGACATCGGCAATCAGCCGCTGATCCGCAAGATCCTGGCGCCGGACGAGTACCTGCCCAAGGGCACGGATATCGCCGCCGGATTTGCCGCCAATGGCGAACGCACTCTGAACCTCACGCTCCAGGTCGGCGTCCAGGGCTCGGCCGGCTACCGGATTTATCTTTTCTACCCATAGGGCGCTTAGCCGCTGGGCAAGCGCTGAGGTATCCTGTCGTTCCCATCCCCTCACAGGAGCTAGACCATGACTACCGTGAATCTCGGCGGCAAGCCCATTCATCTCGACGGCCAGTTCCCCAAAGCGGGGCAAAGCGCAGCGTCATTCTCGCTGGTCGCCGTCGATCTCTCCGACAAGACGCTGAAAGACTTCGCCGGCAAGCGCAAGGTGCTGAACATCGTGCCCAGCCTCGACACGCCGACCTGCGCCACCTCCGCGCGCAAGTTCAACGAGCGGGCGAGCGGCCTGCCCAACACCGTGGTGCTGGTGATCTCGGCCGACCTGCCGTTCGCAATGAACCGCTTCTGCACCACCGAAGGCCTGAAGAACGTGGTTTCGCTATCGACCATGCGCGGCCGCGAATTCCTGAAGAACTACGGCGTCGAGATCACCGACGGCCCGCTGGCGGGCGTCAGCGCACGCGCCGTGGTGGTGCTGGACGAGAACGACAAGGTCATCCATGCCGAGCTGGTGCCCGAAATCAAGCAGGAGCCGAATTACGACGCTGCCCTCGCCGCGCTGGGCTGATCGCCACGGTTCTGCGAGCCTCGCAATAATGGGTCCCGCCGCCAGGAGCGGCGGGACCGGATGCTATAATCGCCGCCATTTTTCGGCATCCGGCGCGCCATGAAGACACTGATTTGCGGCTCCATCGCTTATGACACGATCATGGTTTTCCATGACCGTTTCAAGAACCACATCCTGCCGGAACAGATCCACATCCTCAACGTCGCCTTCCTGGTGCCCGACATGCGGCGCGAGTTCGGCGGCTGCGCCGGCAACATCGCCTACAACCTGCAATTGCTCGGCGGCGAACCGCTGATCATGGCCACCGTCGGGGAGGACAGCGCTCCCTATCGGCAGCGCCTGCAGAGCCTCAATCTGTCCGCCCGCCACGTGCGCGAGATTCCCGGCAGCTTCACGGCGCAGGCCTTCATCACCACCGATCTCGACGACAACCAGATCACCGCCTTCCATCCGGGGGCGATGAACTTTTCGCATCTCAATCATGTCGTCGATGTCCAGGAAACGGACGGCGAACTGCGCCTAGGGATCGTCGCCCCCGACGGTCGCGACGGCATGGGCCAGCACGCCAGGGAACTGTTCGACGCCGGCATCCCCTTCGTGTTCGATCCCGGCCAGGGGCTGCCGATGTTCGATGGCGAGGAATTGCTGCGCTTTCTGCAACTCGCCGACTATTGCACGGTCAATGATTACGAGGCGAAGCTGCTGTGCGAGCGGACCGGAAGGAGCATCGAGGAGCTGGCTCGGGAGGTCAAGGCGCTGATCGTGACGCTAGGCGCCAAGGGCTCGGAGATCCACGCCGGCGGTCAACGCATTGACATCCCCAGCGTTATTCCGGAAACGGTGATCGATCCGACCGGCTGCGGCGACGCCTACCGCGCCGGACTGCTCTACGGCATCGCCCGCGACCTGCCCTGGGAACAGACCGGGCGGCTGGCGTCCTTGATGGGATCGTTGAAAATCAGCCGGCGCGGCGGGCAAAATCACAAGGCGACGAGAGACGAGATCGGCGCACGCTATCTGACGGCATTCGGACATTCAATCTGGTGAGGGCATGATTATGAAAACGACGATCGCATTGACCGCCTGTGCGGCATTTCTCCTCGGCGGCTGCGCCACCACCCCTTCCGCCGACACCTATTCGCGAGGCCAGGTGCAGCGCGAGATGAGCGTGCGCATGGGAGTGGTGGAAAGCGTCCGGCCGGTGACCCTGGAAGGCAGCCCGTCCGGCGCCGGCACTCTGGTGGGCGGCGCACTCGGCGGTATCGCCGGCAGCAACATCGGCGGCGGCAACCGCGGTTCTGCGGTCGGCAGCATCCTCGGCGCGGTCGGCGGTGCCATTGCCGGAAACGCCATCGAAGAGAGTAGCGCCAAAAAACCCGGTCTCGAAATCACCGTCCGCTTCGACAACGGCACGATGAGCGCCATCACCCAGGCCGCCGACGAGCAGTTCCGTCCCGGCGACCGGGTGCGGGTGCTCTCTGGCGGAGGCGTCACGCGCGTCACGCACTGAAGCTGTCATCGAAGCTTAACGGCGCCGCAATCCGGGCGCAATTCGGGTTTCCTAAAGTTCGTCAAACCAACGGAACGAGGGAACCCGATGAATCGCCTTCATACTGCAGAGCAGACCCGGAGCCGCGGCCCCAGACTCCACGTTACCCTCGCCACCTGCGAGAGCGAGATCCTGGCAGCGCAGAAGCTGCGCTACCAAATCTTTGCCGAGGAACTCGGGGCCCGCCTGCCGACGCGGATCGCGGGCGTCGATCGCGACCTGTTCGACCCCCACTGCGAGCACCTGATCGTACGCGACGAGGAGAGCGGCCGCATCGTCGGCACCTACCGCATCCTGTCGCCCGAAGCGGCGCGCAGCGTCGGCAGCTATTATTCGGAGAGCGAATTCGACTTGACCCGCCTCGCCCATCTTCGGCCGCGCACCGTCGAGGTCGGCCGCTCCTGCATCGACCCGAACTACCGCAGCGGCGCCGTGATCAGCCTGCTCTGGGCCGGCCTCGCCCGCTACATGCTGGACAATGGCCACGAGTACCTGATCGGCTGCGCCAGCATCGGCATGAATGACGGCGGCCACAACGCCGCGGCGATCTACAATAGCCTGTCGCCGCAATTGTCGCCGCTTGAGTACCGGGTGTTCCCGCGTTGTCCGCTGCCGCTGGCGCAACTGAGCCAGATCTCGCCGGCCGAGTTGCCGCCGCTCTTGAAGGGCTACCTCCGCGCCGGCGCCTGGGTCTGCGGCGAACCCGCCTGGGATCCGGATTTCAACACCGCGGACCTGCTGCTGTTGCTGCCGATGTCGCGCATCAACGAACGCTACGTCCGGCATTTCGTGGAGCGTCGGAGCTGAGGAAATACTGGGTCGAAGCCCGTGCCGCCTTCCGGATTTCCAGGGTCGTCCTGCACTTCTTGGGCGGGGCGGGCATGGTGGCGCTCGCCTTTCCGCTGGTCGCCCATGAACGCCGGCAGGCGCTCAGGCGGCGCTGGTCATGCCAGCTGCTCGACATCGTCAATGTCCGGCTCGAGACACGCGGGCGGTCGCCGACGGGCGGCAGCATGCTGGTCGCCAACCACATCTCCTGGCTGGACATCTACGCCATCAGCGCCATTCAGCCCGCCGCCTTCGTCTCCAAGTCGGAGCTGCGCGGCTGGCCGTTGATCGGCTGGCTCGCGGCCAGGACCGACACCATCTTCCTGCAGCGCGGCAGCCGTAGTCACGCCAGGGTCGTCAATGAAGAGATCGGCCGGGTGCTGCGCTCGGGCGGCAACGTCGCCGTGTTCCCCGAGGGCACGACCACCGACGGCACCGAGCTGCTGCACTTTCACGCCGCGCTGCTGCAGCCGGCGATCAGTGCCGGGCGGCCGGTGCAGCCGCTGGCCCTGGCCTATCGCGATCGTGCCGGGCAGCCCAGCAGCGCCGCGGCCTACGCCGGCGAGACGACGATGTGGCGGTCGCTGCTGCGGCTGGCGCGCGAGCCGGGCATGGTGCTGATCATCGAGGTCCTGCCGGCGCTCGCGACCGACGGCAGCGATCGCCGCGCCATCGCCGCCCTGGCCAGAACGGCGATCGCCGAAGGTCTGGCCCTCGCGCCCAGAAGCGGGTAGCGGCCGACGCTCAGACGGCGGCGCAATCGACCTGAAACAGCGCGCGGTCTTCCAGCCTCAGCGCGGTCAGGTGCCGGCCCCACAGGCAGCCGGAGTCGAGCGCCAGGAGATTCGGCTCGATCTGCAGCCCCAGGGCCGACCAGTGGCCGGTGACCAGCACCTGGTCGGCGCTCTGGCGGCCGGACACGGCGAACCAAGGCAGATAGCCCGGCGGCGCATCGGCCAGTTCGCCCTTGGTCTTGAACTCCATCACCCCCGCCGGCGTGCAAAAGCGCATCCGCGTCATGGCATTGACGATCACCCTCATCCGCGCCCAGCCGGACAGCTCGTCGGACCAGGCCGGCGGCTCGCTGCCCCACAGGTGCGCGAGCAGCTCCCGGTAGTCCTCCGCGACCAGCGCCTGCTCGAATTCGCGCGCCAGCGAGCGTGCCCGGGCCACCGTCCATTGCGGCAGCAAGCCCGCGTGCACCATGGCGTAGCCGCCCTCGACGTGCATCAGCGGCTGGGCCCGCAGCCAGGAGAGCAGTTCCTCGCGGTCGGGTGCCGCGAGGACGGCGGCGAGCGTGTCGTCGGACCGGGCCCGCGAAGCGCCCTCGGCCAGCATGATCAGGTGCAGGTCGTGGTTGCCGAGCACGGTGACGGCCGCGTCCCCCAACTCCTTGACGAAGCGCAGCACCTCCAGCGACTGGGGCCCGCGATTGACCAGATCGCCGACCAGCCAGAGCCGGTCGCGATCGCGGTCGAAGCCGGTCTTCGCCAGCAGGCGCAGCAGCGGATCGTAGCAGCCCTGGATGTCGCCGAGCGCGTAGGTCGCCATGATTTACTGCTCCGGCGGCCGGTATTCCGGCACCCAGGCGCGCAGCGCCCGCCTGACGTCGGCCGGGTCGCGGTCCGGGCACGCCAGCCAGGCGGCCAGCTCGTCCAGCCAGGCGCCGTCGGGCACGCCGTCGGCGCGCGCCACGCGCAGCTTGGGGTGCCGCGTCGGCAGCGTCGTCTCGCTGTCGGCGAGCAGTTCCTCGTAGAGTTTCTCCCCCGGGCGCAAGCCGGTGAATTCGATGCGGATCTCCTCCTCGGTGAAACCCGAGAGCCGGATCATGTCGCGGGCGAGATCGACGATCCTCACCGGCTCGCCCATGTCGAGCACCAGGATTTCGCCGCCGCCGCCCATCGATCCCGCCTGCAGCACCAGTTGTGCCGCCTCCGGGATCAGCATGAAATAGCGCACGATCTCGGGATGGGTCACGGTCACCGGCCCGCCCTGGACGATCTGCTCGCGGAACTTCGGGATGACGCTGCCGCTGCTGCCCAGGACGTTGCCGAAGCGCACCATGACCACGCCGGTCCTGTCCGAGGTGGCGGAGATCGCCTGGCAGACCCGCTCGGCCAGGCGCTTGCTGGCCCCCATGACGTTGGTGGGATTGACCGCCTTGTCGGTGGAAATCAGGACGAACTTTTCGACGCCGTGAGCCAGCGCCGCCCGGGCCACCCGCCAGGTGCCCAGGACGTTGTTCCTGACCGCCTGCCAGGCGTTCTCTTCCTCCATCAGCGGCACGTGCTTGTAGGCCGCGGCGTGGAACACCAGATCGGGCCGGTAGCCGCCGAACACCTGCGCCAGACGCGCCTCGTCGCGGACGTCGCCGATCACGCAGGCGACGGCGAGTTCGGGGAAGCGCTGCGAGAACTCCTGCTCGATGCCGTACAGGGCGAACTCTGAGAGCTCGAAGAACACCAGCAGCCTCGGCTTGAAGCCGGCGATCTGCCGGCACAGTTCGGAGCCGATCGAACCGCCGGCGCCGGTGACCAGCACCACCTTGCCCGCGATCAGGCGATGCAGGCCCTCGTCGTCCAGTTGCACCTGATCGCGGCCCAGGAGATCCTCCAGCTCCACCTTGCGCACCTGGGAGATCGAGACCCGGCCGGAGAGCAGGTCGCCGAAGGCCGGCACCGTCAACAGCGCGAGCCCGGCTTCGGTGGCCGACTGCGCGGCGCGGCGGCGCAGCGCATGGGCGGCTTCGGGCATGGCCATGATCACCTGCCGGACGCCGTGGCGGCGGGCGTGGTCGACGATGCCCGACAAGGGCCCGAGCACCGGCACGCCGTTCAGCAGACGTCCGCGCAAATCCGGGTCGTCGTCGAGCAAACCGACCACGTGCCATCGCCGACTGCGCGCGAGTTCGCGCAGCAGATCCACGGCCGCCTCGCCCGCGCCCAGAACCAGCACCGGTTCGCTCGCCGCCGCCCTCAGGGTCAGCAGGTGCCCGTCCTTCCAGGAACGATAGAGGAATCGGCTGCCGCCCATGAACAGCATCAGCAGCAGCGGATAGAGCACCAGCACCGAGCGCGGCACTTCGGACAGGCGCTGCAGCATGAAGATCGCCACCGGTGCGGTGACCGCGCCCGCGCCCACGGCGATGATGATGCGCTTGAGATCGGGCAGGCTGGCGAAGCGCCAGATGCCCCGGTACAGGCCCAGGCCCCAGTCGATCGCGCCTTGCAGCGGCAAGACCACGGCCAGGCTGGAGAGCAAGCCGTGCCAATAGGCCGGCGGGATGTCGAAGTTGAAGCGCAGCCAGTAGGCCAGCGCCCAGGCCAGCGCCGCGGCGGCCAGGTCGTGGAGAACCGCGAGCAGCGTCTTCATCCCCGGCTCCCCTCGCCCGATGTCTGCACGAAGCGCCGCCAGCGTCGGTCGACGGCCGCCATCAGGCCGAGATAGACGGCGCACCAGAGCGCCAATAGCAGCGCCTGCACTGCCGGGACAGCGCTCCGGCCCGCCAGCGCACTGCCCGCCGCCGCCGCCATCAGCGCGTATTCCGCCAGGGCGGTGCGCCGATGGCCCCAGCCCATCCGGATCAGCCGCTGGTAGTAGTGCTCGCGATGGGCCTGCCAGACGCGCTCGCCCCCGGCCAGCCGGCGCAGCAGGGTGACGCTGGCATCGACCACGAAGGGGGAGAAGACCAGCGGCGGAAACCACAGCGGCCACAGCCCCTGCCGCCAGCCCAGGAGGCCCAGGCTCGCCGCCAGGAAGCCCAGCGGGATGGAACCGACGTCGCCCATGAACACCTTAGCCGGAGGGAAATTGAAAACCAGGAAGCCGGCCGCTGCCGCCGCCGTCGCGAGGCCCATCGCGCCCAGGGGGACGGTGTGGGCCGCTGCCGCGTAGGCGCTGAAGCCGAACAGCGCCATGCCGCCGGCGAGACCGTCGGAGCCGTCCATGAAGTTGTACAGATTGGTCATCCAGACCAGGCCGGCAACCAGGCCGGCGGCCAGCCAGGGGTCGCCAGCGCCGACGTCCGACACCAGCGCCAGGGCGGCCAGGCCATGAACCGCGAGGCGCAGTGCGGACGGCAGCCCGATGCGGTCATCGACGGCAGAAACGAGAGCGAGGGCGGCGGTGGGCAAAGCGAGCAGCAGCGCCGATCCCGGCTGCAAGCTCCAGGAGACGAGCACGGCGGCTACGATCGCGATGCCGCCGACGCGGGGAATCGGAAGCGCGTGGAGCGAGCGCTGATTCGGCTGATCCAGCGCCAGGCGCCGCGCCACGCCGGACTTCAGCAGGGCGAACAGGATCAGCAACGACAGGGAAAAGGCGATCGCGGGCAGCAGGAACATCGGCGTGGGCATCGTCATTCGACTATGCCGGATCTTGGTCCGAGTGGCAAAAGGGGTTTTCGCGGGGAGAGGCTATCAGGGCGTGAATTTCTTCGGATGAAAGCCGAAGTCCCGCGTCGCATCATGGTGCTCATAGACCAGATCCTCGTTCATGCGTTGCGCCATGGCGATATTGAAATCCCGGTATCTCGGAATCAGGGACAGCATCCTCAGGGCGCCGGTAAACAGCGTCTGGGGAATGCGCAGGAACCTCGGCTTGCGGCTCAGGCTGGCGAAGATCCGTCCGACCATCGCCCGATAGCTCAGGGTCTCGCCGCCGCTCAGGTCGTAGGCCTTGTCGAGGGCCTGTGGATTGTCCAGGGCGGCGACGCAGGCCGCCGCCAGATCGTCGGCGTGCACCGGCTGGCGCAGCCCGAGCCCATCGCCCAACAGCGGGAAGAACCCGACTATCCTGACCAGGCGCCGGATCAGGGTGACGTTCCGGTCCATGCCGCGACCGTAGATCAGGGTCGGGCGGAAAACGGTCCAGCGCATGTCCGCTTGCCCGCAGCGCTCCGCCAGCGCCTGCTCGGCATCGACCAGACGCCGTGCGTAGGCACGCTCGGCATCGACCGGCGACTCCGCCTTGCTGTGTCGGCTGGAGGAGCTGAAGGCGATCACGCGCCGGACACCGAGGGCCGCGAATGCCTCGATCTGCTGCGGCAGGATCACCAGGGGGGCGAGATGGATCAGGGTGCGCGCCGAGGGCATGGGCACCAGCGAGGCACCGTCGCGGATGTCGGCCCGGAGCCAGAAGACGCCACCGCCGCACTCGCCCTGCCAGTCCGGCGCCGCGTTGCGGCTCAGGGCGATGACCCGGTAGCCGGCATCGACCAGACGCGGCAGCAGGAAGCGCCCGACCTGACTGGTCGCGCCGCTGACGATGACGGTCTGCGCCGCGAAGGGAGAAGCGGCCGCCCGCCACAAGGCCGAGTAGCGATCGCAGGCTGCCCGCACCTCCGGATGCCCCCTCTGCCCCCGCCTGAGCAGCAGGTAGGGTAGCATCAGGGCGAAGCGCGCCCACACCGCCGTGATCACCAGAAGCATCAGCGCCAGCGGATACTGGTCGCGGAAAAACTGTTGATAGAAGCGCGCCATGCCCTTGTGCTTGTGCCACTCGACGAAGGCCGCGGACGCATGGCTGCCGCCCTTCAGGTGGGTGATGGCCACGCCCGGCTCGAACAGGATGGCATAGCCCGCCAGGCGGAAGCGCATGCACCAGTCGAGATCCTCGCAATGCAGAAAATAGTATTCGTCCAGCGGGCCGACCTTTGCCAGGACGCTCAGCCTCACGAACATGAAGGCTCCGGAGATCGCCTCGACCGACACGGGCTCGCCGGGCAGCGGGGTGCCCGCCATGTTGAAGGTCTGAAAGCGCGGATCGCGGGGAAACAGCCGGTCCAGGCGCAGCACCCGGACCAGCGAGCGCCAGGGCGTCGGCACGTAACGGCGGCAGCCGACCTGCTCCGAGCCGTCGAGATTGCGGATCAGGCAGCCGGCCATGCCGGCTTCCGGATGGGCCGCCATCAGCGCGCGCATGCGCTCGATCGCATCGGGCGGAATCACGCAGTCGGGATTGATGAACAGCACGTAATCGCCGGCGGCGCGGGCCAGTCCCCGGTTGCAGCCGCCGGAAAAACCGAGATTCTCGCGGTTCCTGATGAGCGTGATCCGCGGATCGTCGCCGAAGAAGGCCTGCAGGCGATCGAGGCTGTCGTCGTCGGAAGCGTTGTCGGAGACGACCACCCTGACCGGGCAGGACGAGGCGAACAGCGAAGCCACGCAGGCGGTGAGCAGAGCGCCGCTGTTGTAGTTGACGATGACCGCGGTGATCACCGCTGCCTGTACACCCGTGGCGTCGGCTTCGACGGGCGCCATGCGCTCGCGCCCGGAATCATATGTCATGAACATGGCGCATAGTATACCGTCTGACCGGCCTCAGCGCCCCGCCAGCTCGCGATACACGGCCAGCGTCTGCGCCACGACACGCTCCTCGGAGAACTGCGCCTCGACCAGTTCGCGGCCGCGTCTGCCCATGTCGGCGCGCAAGCCGGGCTCTTTGATCAGGCGCCCGATCGCCTCGGCCAGCGCCGGCGCATCGCGCGGCGGCACCAGCAGTCCGTTGCCGCCGTCGATCACGATCTCGCGGCAACCGGGCACGTCGGTCGCCACCAGCGGACGGCCGCAGGCGGCGGCTTCGAGCAGCACCTTGGGCAAACCCTCGCGGTAAGAGGGCAGGCAGACGATGGCGGCCGAGGACAG
>JAJZPJ010000037.1 GCA_021811225.1 Pseudomonadota bacterium | reverse complement strand
CAACTGAATGCCGCGGTGGGATCCTTCCGCCTCGGCTGATCGAATCGGCCCGAGGGCTTTGTCTTTACTGCTGGTGCCGGGAGGGGGACTCGAACCCCCACACCTTGCGGCGGCGGATTTTGAGTCCGCTGCGTCTACCAATTCCGCCATCCCGGCCAGGATGCTCAAGCTGCGTGAGGGCGGACTCGCGTAGAATGGCGGCCGCGCCCGCTTGCTCTCACTCACTTCGAGAGCGCGCATTATCCGCGAAATGCCCCGCCGCTTCAACCGATGCCGCTCACACTAGACGATTTCGACTATTCCCTGCCGCCCGAACTGATCGCCCAGGCGCCGTTGCCGGTGCGCAGTTCGAGCCGCCTGCTGCGGCTCGAGGGCGGACTGACCGAGGACCGCCGCTTCGGCGATCTGACCGAATTGCTGGCTCCCGGCGATCTCCTGGTGATCAACGACACGCGCGTGCTGCACGCCCGGCTGTTCGGGATCAAGGACAGCGGCGGCCGGATCGAGGTGCTGGTCGAGCGCTTGCTGGGCGGGCAAGAGCTGCTGGCCCAGGTGCGCGCCAGCAAGCCGCCCCGGGCCGGATCGAGGCTGCATCTGGAGGGGGCCGTCGCGGCCGAGGTGGTCGCGCGCGCGGGCGAATTCTATCGGCTGCGCATCGATGGTGCTGAGGATGTCGCGGAACTGCTGGAGCGCCACGGCCGCCTGCCGCTGCCGCCCTACATCGAACGCGCCGCCGGGGATGCCGACGAAGCCCGCTACCAGACGGTGTACTCGCGCGAGCGCGGCTCGGTCGCGGCGCCGACCGCCGGCCTGCATTTCGACCAGGCGATGATCGAAGCGCTGAAAACCCGCGGCTGCGCCCTCGCCACGGTGACGCTGCACGTCGGCGCCGGCACCTTCCAGCCGGTGCGGGTCCGGGATCTCGCGGAACATCACATGCACAGCGAGCGCTATCGACTGCCTCAGGAGACGGTGGACGCGATCGAAGACACTCGGCGACGCGGCGGCAGGGTCGTCGCGGTGGGCACGACGACCCTGAGGACGCTGGAGTCGGCGGCATTGCAAGGAGAGCTGCGCGCAGGCGAAGCGGAGACCGAGCTGTTCATCCTGCCCGGCTTCAGATTCCGCGTGGTCGATGCGCTGATCACCAACTTCCACCTGCCCAAATCGACGCTGCTGATGCTGGTGTCGGCCTTCGGCGGCCTGGAAAACCTGCGCCGCGCCTATGCCCACGCGATCGCCCAGGGCTACCGTTTCTATAGCTACGGCGACGCGATGTTCCTTGCCAGGCAGCCCCATGAAGTTTGACCTGCTCGCCACCTCCGGCGCCGCCCGCCGCGGCCGTCTGACGCTGGCCCACGGCGAGGTCGACACCCCCGCCTTCATGCCGGTGGGCACCTACGGCACGGTCAAGGCGATGGCACCCTTTGAAATCCGCGAGATCGGCGCGCAGATCCTGCTCGGCAACACCTTCCATCTGTGGCTGCGCCCGGGACTCGAGGTCATCGCCGCCCACGGCGGACTGCACCGCTTCATGGCCTGGGACGGGCCCATCCTCACCGATTCGGGCGGCTTCCAGGTGTTTTCCTTGGGCGCACTGCGCAAGATTTCCGAGGAGGGGGTGCGCTTCGCCTCGCCGATCAACGGCGACCGGCTGTTCCTGACGCCGGAGGAATCGATGCGCATCCAGCGCGTGCTCGATTCCGACATCGCGATGATCTTCGACGAATGCACGCCCTACCCCGCCGACCGCGGGCAGGCGGCCGAGTCGATGCGGCTGTCGTTGCGCTGGGCGCAGCGCTCGCGCGCCGAACACGATCGTCTGGAGAACCGTAACGCGCTGTTCGGCATCGTTCAGGGCGGCATGTATGAGGATCTGCGCGACGAGTCGCTGGCGGCGCTGCGCGCCATCGGCTTCGACGGCTACGCCATCGGCGGCCTCTCGGTGGGCGAGCCGAAGGAAGACATGGCGCGCATCCTGGCGCACCTCGCCCCCCGCCTGCCCCAGGACCGGCCGCGCTACCTGATGGGCGTGGGTACGCCGGAAGACCTGGTGTTCGCCGTCTGCCAGGGCATCGACATGTTCGACTGCGTGATGCCGACCCGGAACGCCAGGAACGGCTGGCTGTTCACCCGCCACGGCGAGGTCAAGATCAAGAATGCGCAATACAAGAGCGACCTGCGGCCGGTGGACGAGAGCTGCGACTGCTACACCTGCCGGAATTTCAGCCGCAGCTATCTCCATCACCTGCACCGCTCGCGCGAGATCCTGGGCGCGCGCCTGAACACCTACCACAACCTCCACTACTACCAGACGCTGATGCGCGAGTTGCGCGAGGCGATCGCGGCCGACCGCCTCGACGCCCACGTGGCCGAATTCCGCTGGGCGCGCGCCGGCGGCTGATATAATGCCCCGTTACCATTGTTGATTTGGAGCCCGCCGTGCTGATTTCCAATGCCTACGCCCAAGCCGCCGCCCCCGGCGGCCCGATGAGTACGCTGACCGGTCTGTTGCCGATCATCCTGATGTTCGTCGTGCTCTGGTTCCTGATGATCCGGCCGCAGATGAAGCGCGCCAAGGAACTGAAGGCGATGGTCGCGGCGCTGGCCAAGGGCGACGAGGTCATCATCGGCGGCGGCATCGCCGGCCGCATAGTCAAGGTCGGCGAGAACTACATCACCCTGGAGATCGCCGAGAAGGTGGAGATTCAGGTGCAGAAGCCATCGGTCGTCACCATCCTGCCCAAGGGCACGCTGAAGAACCTGTAAGCACCCGAGGGCTTGCCGTCCTGCCGCCCGCCGCCGCTCACCCCGTTCGCCGCACCCTACCGCTCGATCAGCCATGAACCGTTATCCCCTCTGGAAGAACATTCTCGTCGTCGTCACGCTGGTGCTGGGCGTGCTCTACACCCTGCCGAACTTCTACGGTGAAGCGCCGGCGGTACAGATCTCCAGCGTCAAGGCGACCGTCAAGATCGACGAGCCGCTGCTGCAGCAGGTCGAGGCCACGCTGAAGGCGGCCGGAATCGAGGAGGACGGGGTATTCACCGATCCCAACAGCATCCGCGTGCGCTTTGCCAGCGGCGACGTCCAGTTGAAGGCCCAGGATGCCCTGGAGAAGGCGCTCAATCCCGATCCCGGCAACGCCTCCTACAGCATCGCGCCGAATCTGCTCTCGCGTTCGCCGCTGTGGCTGACCGACATCCACGCGCTGCCGATGTACCTCGGCCTGGACCTGCGCGGCGGCGTGTATTTCCTGCTCCAGGTGGACATGAAGGAGGCGCTGAAGAAACGCTTCGACAGCACCGCCAACGATCTGCGCACCCTGTTGCGCGACAAGGACATCCGCCACTCCGGCATCGACCACGTCGGCAACACCCTGGTCATCAAATTCAACGACGCCGCGACCCGGGACAAGGCGCTCGAGGTGGTGGCCGACAGCCAGCCCGACTTCAGCTTCGCCGCATCGCCCGACAGCACCGACTTCGACCTCATCGGCAGCTTCAAGCCGGCGGCCGAGCAGCGCATCGAAGACTACGCGATCAAGCAGAACATCACCACCTTGCACAACCGCATCAACGAACTGGGCGTCTCCGAGCCGGTGATCCAGCAGCAGGGCGCCGACCGCATCGTGGTCGAACTGCCCGGAGTGCAGGATACCGCCAAGGCCAAGGACATTCTCGGACGCACCGCGTCGCTCGAAGTACGCATGGTCGACGACGAGGACAGCGCCAATCCGGCCATCATGGCGCAGGCCGCGCAAGGCCAGCCGCCGCCCGGGACCAAGCTGTACACCGAGCGCGGCGGCGCGCCGCTGCTGGTGAAGGACCGGGTGGTGCTGACCGGCGACCGGCTGATCGACGCCCAGGCGGGCTTCGACCAGAACCACGAGCCGTCCGTCAACCTGACGCTCGACTCGGCCGGCGCACGCATCTTCAAGGACGTCACGCGCGACAACGTCGGCAAGCGCATGGCCATCCTGCTGGTCGAGAACGGCCACGGCGAGGTGGTCACGGCGCCGGTGATCCGCACCGAGATCGACGGCGGCCGGGTGCAGATCACCGGCAGGATGAGCGTCACCGAGGCCAGCGACGTCGCCCTGCTGCTGCGTGCGGGCAGCCTCGCCGCGCCGATGGAGATCATCCAGGAGCGCACCATCGGCCCCAGCCTGGGCGCCGACAACATCAGGAAGGGCTTCCACTCGACGCTCTGGGGCTTCGCCGCGATCTCGGTGTTCATGAGCCTCTACTACCTGCTCTTCGGTCTGGTCTCGGTGCTCGCCCTGACCTCCAACGTGATGCTGTTGTTCGCGTTGCTGTCGATGCTGCAGGCGACGCTGACCCTGCCGGGCATCGCCGCCATCGCCCTGACGCTGGGCATGGCGATCGACTCCAACGTGCTGATCAACGAGCGCATCCGCGAGGAACTGAGGAACGGCGAATCGCCGCAGGCGGCGATCCGCGCCGGCTACGACCGGGCCTGGTCGACCATCATCGACTCCAACGTCACCACCCTGATCGCCGGCGTCGCCCTGTTGATCTTCGGCTCCGGCCCGGTGCGCGGCTTCGCCGTGGTGCACGTGCTGGGCATCCTGACCTCGCTGTTCAGTTCGGTGGTGGTCTCGCGCGGCATCATCAACCTGATCTACGGCTCCCGCCGCCGCGTCGACAAGCTGTCGATCGGCCAGGTGTGGCGGCCCGGCATCAAGACCAAATAAGGGGATGAATATGGCCCCCACGCTCACTTCGTTCGCTGCCCCCACAGGGGGCGCCGCCTCCCTCGGGGCGGCCCATCGGGACGCAATGGCCCCCACGCTCACTTCGTTCGCTGCCCCCACAGGGGGCGCCGCCTCCCTCGGGGCGGCCCATCGGGAAGCATAACCATGGAATTCTTCCGCATCAAAAAAGACATTCCCTTCATGCGCCACGCGCTGGTGTTCAACGTCATTTCGTTGATCACCTTCATCCTGGCCGTGGTCTTTCTGTTCACCCGCGGGCTGCACCTGTCGATCGAATTCACCGGCGGCACGCTGATGGAGGTCTCCTACGCCCAGGCCCCGGACGTCGAGAAGATCCGCAACCGGATGACGGCCGACGGCTTCACCGATCCCCAGGTGCAGAACTTCGGCAGTTCCACCGAACTGCTGATCCGCGTGCCCCTGTCCAAGTCCGACGACACCGCCAAGGTGGCCGACCGCGTGCTGGCCTCGCTCCAGGCCGTCGGCGGCAACCCCAAGATGAAGAGCGTCGAATACGTCGGCCCGCAGGTGGGCCGCGAGCTGGCGTCCAACGGCGCCATGGCGCTGCTCCTGGTGGTGATCGGCATCGTCATCTATCTGGCGATCCGCTTCGAGTGGCGTTTCGCGGTCTCGGCGATCATCGCCAACCTCCACGACGTGGTGATCATCCTGGGCTTCTTCGCCTTCTTCCAGTGGGAATTTTCGCTGCCGGTGCTGGCCGCGGTGCTGGCGGTGCTCGGCTACTCGGTCAATGAGTCGGTGGTGGTATTCGACCGGGTGCGCGAGACCTTCAAGAAGAAGCGCGGCATGACCACGCCGGAGGTGTTGAACCACGCCATCACCAGCACCATGTCGCGCACCGTCATCACCCACGGCTGCACCCAGATGATGGTCACCTCGATGCTGGTCTTCGGCGGTGCCGCGCTGCACTACTTCGCCCTGGCGCTGACCATCGGCATTCTCTTCGGCATCTACTCCTCGGTGCTGGTGGCGAGCCCGCTGGTGATGTGGCTGGGCGTCACGCGCGCGCAGTTCGCCCAGCCGCCGAAAAAGGAAAAACAGGGGGCGGTGGTCTGAAGCGAGGCGGACATGCCTGAAACGGCCGCGGTAAGCGTCTGGGACCTGCCGACCCGGCTGTTCCATTGGTCGCTGGTGCTGCTGGTCGCTTTTTCCGGCATCACCGGGGAATTCGGCGACGACTTCGGCGCGAACGTCCTCGACTGGCACGCGCGCTCGGGCTACGCCATCATCGCGCTGCTCTTCTTCCGCCTGCTATGGGGCTTCGTCGGCGGCACCCACGCCCGCTTTCGCAGCTTCGTCCGCGGCCCGCGCGCGGTGCTCGCCTACCTGCGGGGGCTGAGCGCGGGCAAGAGCGAGCCCCACCTCGGCCACAATCCGGCGGGCGGCTGGTCGGTGCTCTTGATGCTGGCCTGCTTGGCGCTGCAGGTCGGTACCGGCTTGTTCCTCTCCGACGACGACCTGGGCTTCACCGGGCCGCTCGCCAACCACGTCAGCGACCGCATGTCGGACCGGCTGCACGCACTGCACGAGGCCAATTTCGCCGTGCTGATGGGACTGGTCGCGCTGCACCTGTCGGCCGTCGTCTTCCACCTCTGGGTCAAGAAGGAGAATCTGGTGCGGGCCATGGTCAGCGGCAACAAGCCGATCGCGGCCCCACCCCAGCGCGGCGGCCATCCGCTGCTGGGCGCGCTGGCGCTGGCGATCGCCGCTGCGGCGGCGTGGTTCATCGTGAACCGGCTGTAGTCCGGGCGCACCAAAAGACAGCCGACCTTAGGTCGGCTGTTTCAGGGCGCGACCGACAGCGGTCAATTCCGGTGGAACTCCTTGGTGCGGAAGTCGTCGTGGCAGGCCTTGCAGGCCTTGCCCAGATGGCCCACCGCGACCTTGACGGCCTTCTCGTCGCCGCCCTTCGCGGTCTTGTCGAGATCGGCGACGGCTTGCTGGACCTTGTCGGCGGCATCCTTGAATTTCGCCGGCTCGCTCCAGATCTTCTTGCCGGCCTTGGTCGGCGCGCCCTTGTCGGTGCCGGGGCCGAAGGAGGCCCAAGGCAGGCCGATCAGGTCTTCGAGCAGGCCGCTGTTCTTGACGACGATGCCCTGGTTGTAGGGAATCTTGCCCTGGGCCATCGCGATCATCGGACCGAAGGCGCGGGCGACGACGTTCATGACCGACTGGCGATAGCGGATTTCGTCTTCCGGCCTGTTTTGGGCGAGCGCGCCGGCGGCGATGCCCAGCGCCAGCCCGGCGGCGGCGAGATGTTTCAGTTTCATGAGTTCTCCTTGACGGCTACGGGGATATGAGACGACCAGATTATATACACTTCAATGGACGAACTTTAAACAGATCACTCCGCCACGGTGGCGAAAACCTGCTTGATCCGGAGGGTGCGCGGCTCGGCCAGGAGCTGCAGCAAGCGGTCGATGTTGGGATGCTTGCCGGGGTTGGCCCGGGCATCCTCGGCGTGCTCGGCGAACAGTTCCAGGCCGCGCCGCGCCGCCTCCGGCGTGATCGCGCCGTAGAGCTGGGCGAGGTGGTTGTACACCGCCAGCGAACCGGCCTGGCCGGGCTTGTTCTCGATCCTGGCGACGACGGCGTCGTCCGCCATCAATTCCAATGCCGCGAGATGGGACACCCTCGGCAACTGCTTGAGGTTGTCGGCGAAGGACACGGCTATACCCGTTTCGCCAGTTCCGCCGCCAGGCCGACGTAGGTCGCCGGTGTCAGCGCCAAGAGCCGCGTCTTCTCGGCCTCGGGAATGCCCAGGCCGCGGATGAAGGCGTGCAGCGCCTCCCGGGTGATGGCCTTGCCGCGCGTCAGCTCCTTCAACTGCTCGTAAGGATTGGCCACGCCGTAGCGGCGCATCACCGTCTGCACCGGTTCGGCCAGCACTTCCCAGCAGGCATCGAGGTCGGCGAGCAGGCGCTCGCGCTCGGCCTCGAGCTTGGACAGGCCGCGCAGGCAGGAGTCGTAGGCGAGCACGGCATAGCCGACGGCCACGCCGATGTTGCGCAGCGCCGTGGAGTCGGACAGGTCGCGCTGCATGCGCGAGACCGGCAGCTTTTCGGCCAGGTGGCGGAGCAGCGCATTGGCCAGGCCGAGGTTGCCCTCGGAGTTCTCGAAGTCGATCGGGTTGACCTTGTGCGGCATGGTCGAGGAGCCGATCTCGCCGGGCTTGGTCTTCTGCTTGAAATAGCCGAGCGAGATGTATTGCCACAGGTCGCGGTCGGCGTCGAGCAGGACGGTGTCGAAACGGGCGATGGCGTCGAACAATTCGGCCATGGCGTCGTGGGGCTCGATCTGGATGGTGTAGGGATTGAATTCCAGGCCGAAGGATTCGACGAAGCGGCGATTGAATCCCTCCCAGTCGAAATCGGGATAAGCCGACAGGTGCGCGTTGTAATTGCCCACCGCGCCGTTGAACTTGGCGGTGAGAGTCACCGCCGCGACCGCGCTCCTGGCCCGCTCCAGGCGGGCGCAGATGTTGGCCATCTCCTTGCCCAGCGTGGTCGGCGTCGCCGGCTGGCCGTGGGTATGGGCGAGCATCGGCAGTTCGGCCAGCTCGTGGGCCAGCGCCCGGAAGCGCTCGACCAGTTGTCCCTGGCCGGGCAGCAGCACGAGTTCGCGCACCTCGGCGAGCATCAGCGCGTAGGCGAGATTGTTGATGTCCTCGGAGGTGCAGCCGAAGTGGATGAACTCGCTCGCCGCCATCACCTCGGCGTTGGCGCTAAGGCGTTCCTTCAACCAGTATTCCATCGCCTTGACGTCGTGGTTGGTGCGCGCTTCGATGGTCTTGATGACGTCGGCGTCGGCGGGGGAGAAGCCCGAGACGGTGAGATCCAGTTCGGTCACCGTCAGCGCCGAGAACGGCTTGATCTCCGCCAGTTCCGGAGCGAGGGCGAGCGCCTTCAGCCATTCAATTTCGACGCGTACCCGATTCTTGATCAGGCCGAATTCGGAAAAGTGGGCGCGCAGGGGCGACAGCCGATCGGCATAACGACCGTCGAGCGGCGACAGGGCGGTCAGTGAGGAGAAGTCCATGGACTGGGGCGCGGGGCGCATTGTGAAATGCCGCGGATTTTATCACGCCGGCCGAGTTGGCCGAATCGTGGCCGGATCGCCGGCCGATGTCCGTCGACCGGCCGATGATATAATTTCGCCTCTTCCGAATTCCCGCCAAAAAGTCTAGATGAAACTGATCGGCTCACTCACAAGTCCTTACGTCCGCAAGGCCCGCATCGTGTTGGCGGAGAAGAAGATCGAGTTCGATCTGGTGCTGGACTCGCCCTGGGCCAAGGACACCGCCGTCGCGCAGCACAATCCGCTGGGCAAGGTGCCGGTGCTGCTGCTCGACGACGAGAGCCATCTCTACGATTCGCGCGTGATCGCCGAATACCTGGACACCGTTTCGCCCAACAACCGACTGATTCCCGCCTCGGGCCGCGAGCGCATCACCGTCAAGCGCTGGGAGGCGCTGGGCGACGGGCTGCAGGACGCGGCGGTGGCCGCCGTGCTCGAGTCCCGCCGGCGCGAAGGGGAGAAGAGCCCCGACTGGATCAAGCGCCAGCACGGCAAGATCGCCGCCGCCCTCACGGCCATGGAAGACGACCTCGGCGATCAGCCCTGGTGCCACGGCGGCAGCTTCTCGCTGGCCGACATCGCGGTCGGCTGCGCCCTGGGCTACCTCGAGCTCCGCTTTCCCGACCTGGATTGGCGGGGCGATCATCCCCATCTCGCCCATCTCTACGACAAGCTGATGCAGCGGCCGTCCTTCGCCGAGACCGTGCCGCAGGACTAGCAGTCAGTGATGGGTAGGTCGGGCTTTAGCCCGACTGTCGGCCTGCACCCGTCCGGGTGTCTGCAGCGCAAGGCCGACTCACTCGATGATGCCGCCGCCCAGGCAAACGCGGCTCTCATAGAGCACCACCGACTGTCCCGGCGTCACCGCCCATTGCGGCTGGGCGAAGACGACTTCGCAGCGCTGCGCGTCGACCGACTCGATTTCGCACGGCGCATCGGGCTGGCGATAGCGTGTTTTTGCCGTATAGACCCAGTGGCTGTGGGGCTGGCCATCGATCCAGGATAGATCCGCCGCGCACAGGCGATCCTTGAGCAGCGCCGGATGGTCGTGGCCCTGGACCACGTAGAGCAGATTCTTCTCCATGTCCTTGGCGGCGACGTACCAGGCTTCGTGATCGCCGGCGTCGTCGGCATTGCCCTTGACGCCGCCGATCTTCAGGCCCTTCCTCTGCCCCAGCGTGTGGTGGATCAGGCCGTCGTGATGGCCGACGACCCGGCCATCGTCGAGGCGGAGGATCTCCCCCGGCTGCGCGGGCAGATAGCGCGAGAGGAACTCGCGGAAAGGCCGCTCGCCGATGAAGCAGATGCCGGTGGAGTCCTTCTTGGCGTGGTTGGGCAGGCCCGCCGCCTGGGCGAGCCGGCGCACTTCCCGCTTGTAGAGATGGCCGACCGGGAACAGCGTCTTGCCGAGCTGGGCCTGATTCAGGCGATAGAGGAAATAGCTCTGGTCCTTGTTGCCGTCCTCGCCCTTCAGCAACTGGTAACTGCCCTGGAACTCGCGTACCTGGGCATAGTGGCCAGTGGCGATCTTTTCGGCGCCGAGACTCAGCGCGTGGTCGAGGAAGGCCTTGAACTTGATCTCGGCGTTGCACAGCACGTCGGGATTGGGCGTCCTGCCGGCCTGGTATTCGCGCAGGAATTCGGCAAACACCCGGTCCTTGTATTCGGCCGAGAAATTCACCACTTCCAGATCGATGCCGAGGACGTCGCAGACGGCGGCGACGTCGATCAGGTCCTGGCGCGTCGAGCAATACTCGGCATCGTCGTCGTCTTCCCAATTCTTCATGAACAGGCCGACGACGTGCCAGCCTTGCTGCTTGAGCAGCAGGGCCGAGACCGATGAATCGACGCCGCCGGACATGCCGACGACGACGGTTTTTTCAGACATGGCGATCTCCTTCATCGGGCATTGCCGCCGCTCACAGGTAATGATGGAGCAGATCGAGCGGGTAGCGCCGGCCGGCAAGATGATCGGCGACGCACTGCAGGATCAGGGGACTGCGATGCCGCTCGCGCGTCGCCGCGATCTCCTCCGGGCTCAGCCACAGCGCGCGCACGATGCCGGTATCGAGCGCGCGCTCTTCGTGGGCGCCGAGCTCGCCGCAGAAAGCGAAGCGCAGATAGGTGACGGGCGACCCACCTGCCATCGCCTTGACTGCTTCGCCTTGGGGCCGCGGCCAGAGATAGATGCCGACCAGCGCGCCCGGAACGAAATGCCAGGCCGACTCCTCCAGCGTCTCGCGGGCGCAGGCGTCGGTCAAGGACTCGCCTTGCTCCAGATGGCCGGCCGGCTGATTGAGGCGCAGGCCGTCGGGCGTCTCTTCCTCGACCAGCAGGAAGCGGCCGTCGCGTTCGATCACCGCGGCGACGGTGACGTTGGGCCTCCATTGCGCATTCATGCCGCGTATTTTACCCCGCCATGCCGCCGCGCTTCGGACCGATCGGCAAATCGGCTAGAATCACGTCTTTGCGACTGCAGCTGGAGATTCGAATCATGTCCATGGCCGACCGCGACGGCTTCATCTGGCACGACGGCAAGCTCGTCCCCTGGCGCGATGCCACCACGCACGTGCTGACCCATTCCCTGCACTACGGCCTGGCGGTATTCGAGGGCGTGCGCGCCTATCATACGGTCAAGGGCACGGCGATCTTCCGGCTCAAGGAACACACCGACCGCCTGTTCAATTCGGCGCACATCTACCGGATGGCCATTCCCTACGACAAGGAAACGCTGATGGCGGCGCAAAGGGAAGTGGTGCGCGCCAACGGGCTGGACTCGGCCTACATCCGGCCGATCGCCTTCTACGGCTCGGAGAAGATGGGCGTCTCGCCCAAGGGCGCCAGCGTCCACGTCTCGATCGCCGCCTGGCCCTGGGGCGCTTACCTCGGCGAGGAGGGCATGGAGAAGGGCATCCGCGTCAAGACCTCGAGCTACGCCCGCCACCACGTCAATGTGACCATGGCGCGCGCCAAGTTCTCCGCCACCTACGCCAACTCCATCCTGGCCAACATGGAGGCGACCGAGGGCGGCTACGACGAGGCGCTGCTGCTCGACGTCGACGGCTTCGTCGCCGAAGGCGCCGGCGAGAACGTGTTCATCGTCAAGGACGGCGTCATCTACGAACCGGAGATCGCCTCCGCCCTGGTCGGCATCACCCGCGCCACCATCCTCACCCTGGCCAAGGATCTCGGCATTCCGGTGGTCTCCAAGCGCCTGACGCGCGACGACCTCTACATCGCCGACGAAGCCTTCTTCACCGGCACCGCCGCCGAGGTGACGCCGATCCGCGAACTCGACAACCGGACCATCGGCGCGGGCCACCGCGGCCCGATCACGACCCGGCTGCAGAGCCTGTACTTCGACGTGGTCAACGGCCGCGTTCCGGCCCACGCCGACTGGCTCACTGCCGTCGCCTGAGGATACGAGCATGACCCAAGCCACCGACACCGCCCGCGAAGTCACCGTCACCCAAGCCGACCTGCCGCTCGCTTGCCCGCTACCGGACGCGCCGCTGTGGGCGCGCCATCCGCGCGTCTTCCTCGACGTGGTGGACGGCGGCGAGGCGCGCTGCCCCTATTGCGGCACCCGCTACCGCTACAGCGGCGAGAAGCCCCACGGGCATCACTGAACCGGCGGTCGGCGCCGGCCATGAAGATCCTGATCGTCGCCCCCGCCTGGATAGGCGACTCGATTCTCGCCCAGCCGCTGTTCATCCGGCTGCACCAGCGGCATCCGGGACTCCAGCTCGACGTCCTGGCGCCCGCCTGGAGCGCCCCCCTGCTCTCGCGCATGGACGAGGTCGGACGGGTGATCGACAACCCCTTCGCCCACGGCGAATTCAAACCGCTGGCCCGGCTGAGACTCGGCAGACGACTGGCGGCCGAGGCCTATGACCGAGCGATCGTGCTGCCCAATTCCTGGAAGTCGGCGCTCGCCCCCTTCTTCGCCGGCATCCCGGTGCGCGCGGGCTTCCTCGGCGAGGCGCGCTGGGGGCTGATCAACCGGGTGTACCCGCTGGACGAAGCGGCGGCGCCGCAACTCGCCCAGCGCTACGCCCGGCTCGCCGAAGAGCCCGGCGAATCGCCGCAGCAGGCCCTGGCGCAGCCGCGCCTCTCATCGACCGCCAGGCAGCAGGCCAGTGTGCGCGAAGCGCTCGGCTTGCCCGCTGCCATCGCCCCGGTGGTGTTCTGCCCCGGCGCCGAGTTCGGCCCGGCCAAGCGCTGGCCGGCGCAGCACTTCGCCGCCCTGGCACGACAGCTCGGCGGTCCGGTCTGGCTGGTCGGCTCGGACAAGGACCGGCGCCTGGGCGATGAAATCGAGACGCTCTCGGGCGGGGCGGTCCAGAACCTGTGCGGACGCACGACGCTGGCACAGGCGATCGACCTGATCGCCGGCGCGCGCCTGGTGGTCGCCAACGACTCCGGTCTGATGCACGTCGCCGCCGCGCTCGATCGCCCGCTCATCGCGCTCTACGGTTCCTCCAGCCCGGCCTATACGCCGCCCCTGTCGCCGCGCGCGAAGATCGTCTCCCTCGGGCTCCCCTGCAGTCCCTGCTTCCAGCGCGCCTGCCCGCTCGGCCACCTCAGGTGCCTGACCGATCTGACGCCTGAACTGGTGCTCGCGAGTCTGGGCGAATCCGGCATCAGCGCAGACCATGTCCGCCCATAAGCCGATGTTCACCACCCCCCAGGACGCCGAGGCGGCGTTCTACGACGCGCTCGCGCACGCCGACCTGGAGGCGATGATGGCGGTCTGGGCCGAGGACGAGGAGATCGTCTGCGTCCTGCCGGGAGGCGCGCGCCTGGCCGGCTACGCGGCGGTGCGCGAAGCCTGGCGGCGCGTCTTCGCCAGCGGCCGGCGGCTGTCCATCGCGCTGTCGAACCAGGTTTATCTCTCGGGCATGCTGCTCTCGGTGCACAGTCTGCACGAGCACCTCGGCTTTTCCGGCGGCGAAGGACAGACGGCGCCGGTCGTCGTCACCAACGTCTATATCCGCGGCGCCCTGGGCTGGCGCCTGCTGGCGCACCACGCCTCGCCGGCGCCGCCCGAGATGCCCAGCGAAACCGCCAAGACGCTGCACTGAGCCCCGCACCGCTCACGGCCGTCATATTCCTATGCTAGGATGGGCGAGGATCTCTTCCCCGTTGCCCGCCATGAATCTGCCCGCCCCAGAAATCTTCAAGGCTTACGACATCCGCGGCATCGTCGGCAAGACCCTGACCCCGGACGGCGTGCGCGCCATCGGCCACGCGCTGGGCTCGGAAGCGCTGTGGCGCGGCCAGACGGCGGTGGCCGTGGGCCGCGACGGCCGCCTCTCGGGCCCGGAGCTGTCGGCGGCCCTGGCCCAAGGATTGAACGCCGCCGGCGTCGATGTCTACGACATCGGCATGGTCCCCACCCCGCTCGCCTACTTCGCCGCGATCGAGCTCGGCTGCCATTCGGCGGTAGCGGTCACCGGCAGCCACAACCCGCCCGACTACAACGGCCTGAAGCTGGTGCTGGGCGGCGAGACGCTGTACGGCGCCCAGATCCAGGCGCTGCGCACGCGCCTGGAGCGCGACAATCTGCGCTACGGATCGGGCCGGGTGATCAAGGCCGATGTGCGCGCGGCCTACCTCGAACGCATCGTCGCCGACGTGAAGCTGTCGCGGCCGATGAAGATCGCCATCGACTGCGGCAACGGCGTGGCCGGCGAGCTGGCGCCGGAACTGTTCCGACGCATGGGCTGCGAGGTGCTGCCGCTGTTCTGCGAGATCGACGGCAACTTCCCCAATCACCATCCCGATCCGTCGAAGCCCGAGAACCTGCAGGACCTGATCGCCGCCCTGCGCAATACCGACGCCGAACTGGGCCTGGCCTTCGACGGCGACGGCGACCGCCTGGGCGTGGTCACCAAGGACGGCGAGATCATCTATCCCGACCGCCAGCTGATGCTGTTCGCCGCCGACGTGCTCGCGCGCAATCCCGGCGCGCAGATCATCTACGACGTGAAATGCACGCGCAACCTGGCGCGCTCCATCCGCCACCAGGGCGGTGTGCCGCTGATGTGGCAGACCGGCCACGCGCTGATCAAGGCCAAGCTGCGGGAGACCGGGGCGCCGCTGGCGGGCGAGATGAGCGGCCACATGTTCTTCAAGGAGCGCTGGTACGGCTTCGACGACGGCCTCTACGCCGCCGCCCGCCTGCTCGAGATCGTCTCGCGCTGGAATGACGCCAACTGGCCGCTCGAGCATCTGCCCGACTCCCTATCGACCCCGGAGCTCAACCTGAAGATGCGGGAAGGCGAAGCGCACGCGCTGATCGAACAGCTCAGCGCGCGCGCCGCCGAGCTGTTCCCCGGAGCGACCGAACTCATCACCCTGGACGGGGTGCGCGCCGAGTTCGCCGACGGCTTCGGCCTGGCGCGGGCCTCCAACACCACGCCGGTGCTGGTGTTGCGCTTCGAGGCCGACACGCCCGCCGCCCTCGCCCGCATCCAGTCGGTGTTCAAGAAGGCGCTGGAGAACGCCTGGCCGGGACTCGAGGTCGTCTATTGACGATGTCCAGCCCGAACACGGAAATTTTCATCGGCCGCCAGCCGATCATGGATCGCCGGCAGCAGATGGTCGCCTACGAACTGCTGTTTCGCCGCAGCCAGCACAACGCCGCGGATGTCCGCGACGATCTCGCCGCCACCGCCAGCGTCATCACCCGCGCCTTCATCGATCTGGGCATCGAGGCGGCGCTCGGACCCTACCAGGGCTTCATCAACTGCGACGAGAGCCTGCTGCTCTCCGACCTGCTGGAAGTCCTGCCCTCGGACAAGGTCGTGCTCGAGGTGCTGGAGACGGTCGACATCACCCCGGCCGTCGTCGAGCGCTGCGTCGAGCTGAAGGCCTTGGGCTTCACCCTGGCGCTCGACGACTTCGTCGGCTACGAAGACCGTTTCAAACCGCTGCTCGACATCGTCGAGATCGTCAAGGTCGACACCATGCTGGTCGATCCGGCCGGCCTCCTGGCGGTGACGCGCAAGCTCGGCAACTGGCCGGTCACCCTGCTGGCGGAGCGGGTCGAGAAGGTCGAACTGGCGGAGCACTGTCAGCAGATCGGCTATTCGCTGTTCCAGGGCTACTATTTCGCCAAGCCCATGATCATGGCCGGCAAACGGCTCAGCCATTCCCAGATGGCGCTACTGCGCCTGCTCGGAATGGTGCTCGAGGACACCGACGTCGCGGAACTGGAGGCCGTATTCAAGCGCGAACCGGGCCTGACCATGAACCTGATGCGCCTGACCAATTCGGTCGCTACCGGCGTGCGCGTCAAGGTCACCTCGCTGCGCCACGCCATCACCCTGCTCGGCCGGCGCCAGTTGCAGCGTTGGCTGCAACTGCTGATGTACACCAAGCCCCGCCCCGGCACCGAGCCCATCTCCAGCCCGCTGATGCAGCTCGCCGCCACGCGCGGCAAGCTGATGGAACTGCTCGCCGGACAGATCGAACCGGGTCGCCAGGAATTCGAGGACCAGGCCTTCATGGTCGGCATCATCTCGCTGATGCCGGCACTGATGGGCGTGCCGATGGCGGAGATCCTGAACGGCATCAGCCTGGGCAACACCGTCCGCGAGGCGCTCGAAGCGCAGACCGGAACGCTGGGCAAAATGCTCGATCTGACCGAAGCGCTCGAAGGCAACGACGGCGAAACCTGCCACGATCTGACGGCCAGACTGCCCGGCCTCGACGCCGACCGGGTCAATGCCTGCCACACCCAGGCCCTGATCTGGGCCAACAACATCGGCGTGAGCGGCAACGCGCAGCCCTGAGACCCGGCTAAGCCGCGTCCTCAGCGCTGGCGCCGGTCCAGCCAGTCCCGGTGCCGAATTCCCAGGGCCGCAGCTTCTCCGGCGCGATCAGGCGATATTCGGCCAGTTCCTCGTTCAACGCGATCTCGCCCTTGGCCGCGACGTGATAGGCGATGATCACCTCGTTCTTGCGCGCGAAGGGATAGACGCCGATCAAGCGGACGCCGTCGG
>JAJZPJ010000278.1 GCA_021811225.1 Pseudomonadota bacterium | reverse complement strand
TCTTGGTCACGCCCAGACCGTCGGCGTACATCTTCGCCAGATTCGCCATCGCGTCGGGCAGACCCAAGACCTGCGCCTTGGAAAACCAGTCCAGCGCAAGTTGATAATTGCGTTGCACTCCCAGGCCTTGGACGTACATCAGGCCGAGCAGATTCTGGGCAAACGGGTCGTCCTGATCGGCCGCAATACGGAACTCCGACAGGGCTGCCGGGTAATCGCCGCGATGGTAGGCGGCGATGCCGCCGGCGACATCGGCCCGGGCCCCGCTGCAGATCAGCGCCAGGAGTAGCAGCGACAGCAATGCCGCTCTGCTTGCGCCAGGGCTGACAAAGTCCTTCATCATTCAATAGTCTCCCGATCGACCCTATCGAAACGATCCCTGTCGTACAGGACCCGATGATGAACCATCCGCTCACCGGCTGCCAGGATAATCCAGCTTTGGCCGTGAGGCACCGTGCGTCAGCGAACAGACGCTGCGGGGCGGCCGCGATAGATTGACGCTTGCGCGACCGAACGCGATTTTTCAAGGAGAGATCCCATGCAACTGCTGACCATCGTCGCCATGCTGTTCGGCGCCACCAGCGTCGTGTTCGCCCTGCAGAACAACGTGCCGGTGGCCGTGAGCTTCCTCCTCTGGCACTTCGACGGCTCGCTCGCCCTGGTGCTGCTGATCGCCATGGCCCTGGGCGCGCTCATCGTCGCGCTGGTCTCGACGCCTTCGACGGTGCGCCGGCAATGGACCATCAATCGGCAGCAGAAGCACATCGAGGAACTGGAGCGGAACTGCGGCGAGCAGAAGGATCGGCTCGCGGCGCTGGCAAGAGCGTCGGGCGAGGTCGTGCCGCCGCCCCAGGAGCAGCCGCACTTCGTCGGCCTCAAGCAATTGATCGCGGGCGAGACGGACGACAACAAGCGCAGGCCCGAGATGGAGTAGTATGCCCAGCAAATGCGCCGGCCCGGCGCCGGAGAAGCGTGCATGGCGACTGGCAAGATCAAGAAGACCCCGCTCCCATCGCCAAGGACTGGGCTTGGCCCCGTCGCTTCGGCAGCAATCGTTTCGGGTAGCCGCTTTGCCATCGTCGGTCTGGGCGCTTCCGCCGGTGGGCTGGAGGCGTTCGAGCAGTTCTTCAGCCAGATGCCGCCGAAAAGCGGACTGGCCTTCGTGCTGGTGTCGCACCTCGATCCCGGTCACGTCAGCATCCTCACCGAGATACTGCAGCGCTCCACGGCCATGCCGGTGCTGGAGGCGCAGGACCAGATGCTCGTGGCCCCGGACACGGTATATGTCATCCCGCCCAACCGCGACATGGCGATCTTCCGCGGCGCCTTGCAACTGTCGGTGCCCGAGGAGCCGCGCGGGCAGCGCATGCCCATCGACGCCTTCCTGCGCTCGCTGGCCGAGGATCAGGGCGAACGCGCGGTCGGCATCGTCCTCTCCGGCACCGGCACCGACGGCACCCTGGGGCTGCGCGCCGTCCTCGGCGCCGGCGGCGTCACGTTGGTGCAGGAACCGGGCACGGCAAAATACGACGGCATGCCGTCGAGCGCCATCAAGGCCGGCTACGTCACCCAGATCCTGGCGGTGGAGAAGATGCCGGCAGCGCTGATTGCCGGCGTGCGCAAGCACGTCGTCCACCCGGATGCGCACTTGCCCTCAACGCAGGTGCCCCCGGGCGGCATGAACCGCTTGCTGTCGCTGCTGCGCACCGCCACCGGTCACGATTTTTCCCTGTACAAGAAGAGCACCATCGGCCGCCGCATCGAGCGGCGCATGGCGCAGCACGAACTCACCGACGTAGAGGTCTACAGCCGCTATCTCAAGGAGCATCCCACCGAGGCGCAGGCGCTGGTCAAGGAGCTGCTGATCAACGTCACCAGTTTCTTCCGGGACCCGGAGGCCTTCGTCGTTCTCAAGCAGGAGATCCTGCCGCAGTTGTTCGCCGACAAGCCCGAGGACTACGTGTTTCGCGTCTGGGTGGCCGGCTGCGCCAGCGGCGAGGAAGCCTATTCCATCGCCATGCTGCTGCGCGAGTTCATGGACGAGACCGAGCGGGAGTTCAAGGTCCAGATCTACGCCACCGACCTGGACGACGATGCCATCGCCGTCGCCCGCGCCGGTCTCTATCCGCCCAACGTCGCCGCCGACCTGTCGCCGGAACGGCTGCGCCGCTTCTTCGTCAAGGAAGATGCCGGTTACCGGATCAAGAAAGCGGTCCGCGAGATGGTGGTGTTCGCCATCCAGAACGTGATCAAGGACCCGCCGTTCACCAAGCTCGACCTGGCCAGTTGCCGCAACCTGATGATCTACCTGGAGCCGGAACTGCAAGACCGTCTGATCCCCGCCTTCCACTACGCCCTGAAGCCGGGAGGCGTGCTGTTCCTGTCGCCGTCGGAGAGCATCGGCCGCCATCCGGAGCTGTTCTCGCCCTTGAGCCGCAAGTGGAAGATCTACCGCGCCGTGCATTCGGCCACCGCCGCCCGCGCCTTGATGGCCGGCGATTTCTCCTGGGCGACGGCAGCGGGGGCCAGGGGGACGAAGGAGGCGACGGCCAGGGTGAAGGAGAGCAATCTGGCCGAGCTCACCCGGCGCATGCTGCTGCAGACCTATGCGCCTGCATCGGTGGTGGTCGACGCCAAGGGCAACATCCTCTATGTGCATGGCGAGACCGGCAAGTACCTGCGCCCGGCACCCGGCCAGGCCAGCCTCAACGTGGTGGATATGGCGCGCGAGGGACTGCAACAGGAACTGCGCCCGGCCCTCTCCGCCGCCGCCAGCCACGGCGCTCCGACCCTGGGACGGCGGGCGTCGGTGAAGAGCAACGGCGAACTCCAGACCGTCAGCTTCAGCGTCCGGCCGCTGCCCGATGCCGAGACCAACCCGGGATTGCTGCTCCTGAGCTTCCAGGATCTGCCGCAAGAGGCGGCCAACTCCAGGCGCGGCCGGCGTGCCGGATCGGCGGAGGTCGAACGCATCGGCGAACTTGAACGCGACCTGGCCGCCACGCGGGAAAACCTGCAAGCCAACATCGAGG
>JAJZPJ010000036.1 GCA_021811225.1 Pseudomonadota bacterium | reverse complement strand
TCATGAAGGCCAAGGCGGCCAACGGCAATCTCGACAGCATCATGGTCTGCGAGCGCGGCGTCACGTTCGGCTACAACAATCTGGTCTCCGACATGAGGAGCCTCGCGATCATGCGCGAGACCGGCTGTCCGGTGGTCTTCGACGCGACGCACTCGGTGCAACTGCCGGGCGGGCAGGGGGCGAGTTCCGGCGGAGAGCGCCGCTTCGTGCCGGTGCTGGCGCGCGCGGCCGTGGCCGTGGGTGTTTCCGGCCTGTTCATGGAGACCCATCCCGACCCGGAACGCGCGCTCTCCGACGGGCCCAATGCCTGGCCGCTGGCCAAGATGCGGCCGCTCCTGGAGGCATTGCGCGACATCGACGCGCTGGTCAAGCGGCGCGACTTCCTGGAGAACTGAATGGCCGCCTACCTCGTCGTCGACGCGACGGTCACCGATCCGCAGCAGTTTCAGAACTACCGCGACCTGGCGCAGGTGGCGGTGGCGAAGTACGGCGGACGCTATCTGGTGCGCGGCGGCAAGACCGAAGCGCTGGAAGGCGGATGGCGGCCGGCCCGGCTGGTGATCGTCGAATTTCCCTCGCAGGAGCAGGTGCGCCTGTTCTATGATTCCCCCGAGTACCTGGCGGCGCGCGCTGCGCGCGCCCAGGCGGCCGAGTTCGCCATGATCCTGGCGGAAGGCGCCTGATTCTTCTTCACTTAGGAAAACACTATGAGTGCAATCGTTGATGTCGTCGCCCGCGAGATACTCGACTCGCGCGGCAATCCCACCGTCGAAGCCGACGTCCTGCTCGAATCCGGGGTCATGGGCCGCGCCGCGGTGCCGTCCGGCGCCTCGACCGGTTCGCGCGAGGCGATCGAGCTGCGCGACGGTGACGCCGGCCGCTATGGCGGCAAGGGCGTGTTGCAGGCGGTGGAGAACGTCAATACCGAGATCTCCGAGGCGATCATCGGCCTCGATGCCGAGGAGCAGGCCTTCATCGACCAGACCCTGATCGACCTGGACGGCACCGAGAACAAGTCGCGCCTGGGCGCCAACGCCATCCTGGCGGTGTCGATGGCCATGGCCCGCGCCGCGGCGGAGGAGGCGGGCCTGCCGCTCTACCGCTATTTCGGCGGCTCGGGTCCGATGCAGATGCCGGTGCCGATGATGAACGTCATCAACGGCGGCGCCCACGCCAACAACAATCTCGACATCCAGGAGTTCATGATCCTGCCGGTCGGGCCGAAGAGCTTCCGCGAGGCGCTGCGCTGCGGCGCCGAAGTGTTCCATCAGCTGAAGAAACTGGTCGACAAGAAGGGCTACCCGACCACCGTCGGCGACGAGGGCGGCTTCGCCCCCAATGTCTCGGGCAACGACGAGGCGATCGAGCTGATCCTGAGAGCGATCGAGGCGGCCGGCTACACCCCCGGACAAGACGTGGTGCTGGGCTTAGACTGCGCCGCCTCGGAGTTCTACCGGGAGGGCAAGTACCACCTCGCCTCGGAGAAGCTGGAATTGTCTTCCGAAGCCTTCACCGATTATCTCGCCAGGCTAGTCGACAAGTATCCGATCATCAGCGTCGAGGACGGCATGGCGGAGAACGACTGGGCCGGCTGGAAGATCCTCACCGACCGGCTGGGAAAATCGGTGCAGATCGTCGGCGACGACCTGTTCGTGACCGACACCAAGATCCTGAGGCAGGGCGTGGCCCAGGGCGTGGCCAATTCGATCCTGGTCAAGATCAACCAGATCGGTACGCTCACCGAGACCTTCGCCTGCGTCGAACTGGCCAAGCGTTCGGGGTACACCTGCGTGATCTCCCACCGCTCGGGCGAGACCGAGGACTCCACCATCGCCGATATCGCGGTCGGCCTGAATGCGCTGCAGATCAAGACCGGCTCGCTCTCCCGTTCGGACCGCATCAGTAAGTACAACCAGCTGCTGCGCATCGAGGAAGACCTGGGCGACACCGCCACTTACCCCGGCCGCAACGCCTTCTACCATCTGAAGAGATAGTTCGTCCTCGTGCGCTGGCCCACCGCGGTGCTGGTTGCCCTGCTGCTCTTGCTGCAGTATTCGCTGTGGTTCGGCAAGGGCGGCTGGCTCCGGGTCTGGAACATGGAGCGCCAGCTGCAGGCGCAGCGTCAGGTCAACCTCAAGCTGGAACAGCGGAACGCGGGTTTGGAGGCCGAGGTGCACGACCTGAAGACCGGTTATGAAGCGATCGAGGAACGCGCCCGCTACGAACTGGGCCTGATCAAGCCCGGCGAGATCTTCGTCGAGGTGCCGAAGAAGCGGCGCTGATCGCCGCGGCTGCGCCAGCAGCCCCTGATTTCATTTTCACTGCAATCCGACACCGACCTACGAATTAACCAAGCGGCACCAACTGGGTCTTGCCCCCGGGCACCAGCGCGCCGGCGGCGACGATGCAGTTCCTGCCGATCACCGCGCGGTTCATGACGATCGCGCCGATGCCGATCAGCGAGCCAGCGCCGACGCTGCAGCCGTGCAGCATCGCCTGGTGGCCGACGGTGACCTCGCGACCCAGGGTGAGCGGGATGCCGGC
Source organism: Pseudomonadota bacterium (assembly GCA_021811225.1). Classification (GTDB taxonomy): domain Bacteria; phylum Pseudomonadota; class Gammaproteobacteria; order Burkholderiales; family Rhodocyclaceae; genus CAIYYX01. Next base: position 14,359 of record JAJZPJ010000036.1, on the reverse strand, counting down.
GTCGGTGTGCAGCACCGCGTTGTCCTGGACGTTGGAGCGCTTGCCGATGGTGATGAGATCGTTGTCGCCGCGGATCGCCGCGCCGAACCAGATGCTGGCTTCGACTCCAGCACCACCGATCCGATCACCGTGGCGTTGTCGGCGACCCAGGCGTCGGGTGCGCATTGGGGCCTTCTGTCGCCCAGAGCGTAGATCGTCATGCGTGGCTACTCCCAAGCCGGAAAGAACGGGAAAGGGCGGATTCTCTCACGGTAATCGTCCGCCGACTGCGCGCAGGAACTCGCTTCTCAGCTGATCGGAGGTCTCGAAGATGCCGGTGAAAGCCTGGGTCACCACCCGCTCGTCGCCGCGCCGATCCTCGCCCAGCAGCAGGCAGAGCTGCTCGGCCTCGACGACGCAGGCGGCACCCTGAGCATGTCCGTGACGCACCAGCGCTTCGGCGACGTCGCGGGTCATCCATTCCTGATAGGTGAAACGGTGGCCGATGGCGTCCACCATCCGCGCGATGCGGCCGAAGCCGTGCAGACGGCCGCCGGGAATATAGGCGACGTGCGCCAGACCGCGAAAGGGCACCAGATGGTGCGGGCAGACCCCATGCACGGCGATGCCGCGGACCACCACCATGTCATTGCGTCGATCTTCGAAGCCCTCGCCCAGCGCCGCGGCCGGGTCCAGATCGTAGCCGCCCAAGAGACGCTTTTGCCAGAGTTCCCGCACCCGCTCGGCGGTTCTGCCCATGTGCTTCATGTCGGGCGCGATACCGCAGGCATGCAGCAGATCGGTGACCGCCCGCTCGAAAGCCACGGGGTCGAATGCATTCTGCCGGGAAATGCCGATGCCGGCATGGAGCGCCGGGACGCGATCGTGGTCGGTGCAGTCGGACATGGCGCAGTCCTTGAGACAAGGAAAACCCCCAACCGAAAGCGGCTGGGGGCTGGGTAATGGTGGAGGCGGCGGGAATCGAACCCGCGTCCGCAAGTTCTCTACAGGCAGTACTACATACTTAGCCTCGTCATTTGATTTGACCGGTACTCCGCCGCCGGGCAGGCTGAGCACAAGCGATCCGCTGAGTTTTCGTGGCCTGCCACGCGGCGGGGCAGGTCCTTAGCTGATGTGAATGACTCTGCTGTCGCTTGCGCGACCCGGCCCATCAGCAAACCGGTGCAGAGCCAGCCGGTATTAAGCGGCTAGAGCGAAACGCTCGTCGTTGGCGTTTGTGGTTTTCCAGATGGATTTACGAGGTGGTCTGGTCCTCGGTATGCACTGCGTCTGCTTCGCAACCCACGTCGAAGCCATGTCGCCCCCTGTGGTACTACGGTACTGCACCGGATTAGTACGCCGTCCGGGTAAAAAGTTCAGTCCATTCTAACACGCGCGCTCCAACAGTCCGATGATATCCAGCGGGTCGCTGACGACCTCGTCCGCTTGCCAGGCCTGGTAGGGTTCGTCGCCGCCGAGGTAGCCGTAGGCGGCGGTGACGGTGCGCATGCCGGCGGCGCGCCCGGCGATGATGTCGCGCCGGTCGTCGCCGACGTAGAGGGCTTGCCCGGGCGCCACTTGCAGGGCGGCACAGGCCAGGAGCAGGGGGCTGGGGTCGGGTTTCGGTCGCCGTGCGGAATCGCCGCTGACCAGGCAGCCGGCGCGCTGCAGAAGGCCCAACTGCTCGACCAGCGGCAGGGTGAAGCGCTGCGCCTTGTTGGTGACGACGCCCCACTTGAGGCCGCGCGCCTCGATGCCGTCGAGCAGCGCCGCCATGCCCGGGAACAGCACGGTGCCCGCGCACAAGGCGCCACGATAGTGATCGAGGAAACGCTCGACCAGTCCGGAATATTCCGCGTCGCCGGGTGCGAGTCCGAAGCCGATCTTGATCAGTCCGCGCGCGCCGCCGGAGACGTGGGGGCGGAGCTCAAGCAGGGGCAGCGGCGTCCGGCCTTCCTCCGCCAGCAGACGGTTCAGCGCCCCGCCGAGGTCGGGGGCGGTGTCGGCCAGGGTGCCGTCTAGGTCGAACAGGACCGCGGCCAGCATCGCGTCAGGCAATGGCCCGGATCAGGTAATTGACGCTGGTATCGCGGCCCAGCGAGTAGGTCTTGGCGATGGGCTGGTAGCTCATGCCGACGATCTCGGCCACCTCGAGGCCGGCGTTGCGGCAGTGGCGGGCGAGCTCGGCCGGGCGCAGGAAGCGGGCGTAATCGTGGGTACCGCGCGGCAGCAGCTTGAGCAGGTATTCGGCGCCGATCACCGCGAACAGGTAGGCCTTGGGGTTGCGGTTGATGGTCGAGAAGAACACCTGGCCGCCGGGCTTGGCCAGGGCCGCGCAGGCGCGCACCGTGCTCGCGGGGTCGGGGACGTGCTCGAGCATCTCCAGACAGGTGACGGCGTCGAAGGCGCCGGGCAGCTCCTTGGCCAGGGCCTCGGCAGAGACGTTCCGATACTCCACCTTTTGGCCGCTCTCCAGCAGATGCAGTCGGGCCACGCCCAGCGGGCGTTCCGAGAGGTCGATGCCGGTGACGACGGCGCCCATCGCCGCCATGCTCTCGGAGAGGATGCCGCCGCCGCAGCCGACGTCGACCACGCGTTTGCCGGCCAGACCGACGGCACGGTCGATCCAGGCCAGGCGCAACGGATTGATGTCGTGCAGCGGTTTGAATTCGGAGTTGGGATCCCACCAGCGATGGGCGAGTTCGCCGAACTTGTCGAGTTCGCCGGGGTCGGCGTTGAGGGTTTCGGTCATGGGCGTTCCTTGATGTGAAAAAAAAGCCCTGCGGCGCAGGGCTTTTTTCCAGTCGGGACCCGGTTACTTCTCTTGGGTGCCGATCACTTGGATTTCGACGCGGCGATCGGGCTGCAGGCAGGCGATCAGCTTCTTGGTCACTTTGTTGCCCTTGCACTGTCCCGGCTTGGTCACCGGCTGCGACTTGCCCTTGCCTTCCGTGTAGATGCGGTTCGGCTCGATGCCCTTGGAGACCAGGTAAGCCTTGACCGATTCTGCGCGCCGCTCGGACAGCTTCTGGTTGTACTTGACGCTACCAATGCGGTCGGCGTGGCCGACGGCGGTGATCACCTCCAGCTTGATGTTCTTGACCTGGGCGGTCAGCTCGTCTAGCTTGGCCTTGCCTTCGGGGCGCAGCACGGCCTTGTCGAAGTCGAACAGGGTGTCGGCGGAGAGCGTCACCTTCTCGGCGACGGGCTTGGGCGCGGGTACCGGCGGCACGACCGGTTCGGCGACCTTCGCCGGGGGCGGAGCCTCCTTCTTTACCAGGTCGGGGTCGCACTCGGCGATGGCCATGGCCGGCGTCCAGGAGCCGGTGTGCCAACACAGACCCGTGCCGCTCTTGACCACGGCTCCCGCGCTATCGACTACGTAGCCGGAGGTGTTGATCGGGGCGGCTTGGGCGATGCTGGTGATGCCCAGCAGAGCGGCAACCAGCAAGGAATATTTGGTGATTTGTTTTTTCATGATCCCCTCGATTGGGCCAAAGGTTGAATTATAGAACGATCAGTACTACTTGCTCGGTACTATAAAAAGGAACGCTGCAGGAGCGTACAGGTTGACACCGGCGGGTGAAAAAAATTCACTGGCAAATTCCGAGCCGATTCACTGGCAAATTCCGAGCCGATTATGCCACGAAACCGCGATGTCAAGCAATTCAGCGGCTTCGACGTCGAGCAGCGCCCCCTCGTGAACGCGCAGTTCGCCGGCCACCCAGACATGGCTGACGTGCTCTCGTCCCGCGACATAGACGAGGTGCGAGACCGGGTCGAAGCAGGGCTGCAGCATCGGATCGTCGAGGCGCAGCGCGCACAGGTCGGCCTCCTTGCCGACCACCAGGGAACCGATGCGCTGCTCCAGACCGAGCGCCGCGGCGCCGTCCAGGGTCGCCATGCGCAACGCGGTATGTGCGTCCAGCAAGCTGGCGTCGTGGTTCGCCGCCTTGGCGAGCAGGGCGGCCTGGTGCATTTCCCGGAACAGGTCGAGGCGGTTGTTGCTGGCGGCGCCGTCGCTGCCCAGTCCGACCCGGACCCCTTGGGCCTGCAACGCCGGGACCGGGGCGATGCCGCTGCCCAGCTTCATGTTCGAGCTCGGGCAGTGGGCGATGCTGACGCCGTGGGCGGCGAGCAGGGCGATTTCGTCCGCTTCGAGATGCACCGCGTGCACCGCGATCAAGCCCGGTCCGAGCAGGCCCAGACGCTGCAGGCGGGCGATCGGCCGGACGCCGTATTGCGCGATGCTGTCGGCGATCTCGGCCCGGGTCTCGTGCAGGTGCGTGTGCACCGGCAGGTCGAGTTGGTCGGTCAGGGTCATGATGCGCTCGAAGGTCTGGTCGCTGATCGTGTAGGGCGCGTGCGGCGCCATGCAGAAGGAGATCAGGGTTTCGTCGCGCAGGGCGTCGCGCGCCGCCAGTCCCTTGGCCAGATAGTCGTCGGCGTCGGCGGCGTAGGCGCTGGGAAATTCGAGCACCACCAGGCCCAGCGCGGCGCGCATGCCCAGCCTGAGCGCCGCGGCGGCCGCCTCCTCGGGGTAGAAGTACATGTCGTTGAAGCAGGTGACGCCCCCGCGCAGCATCTCGGCGCAGGCGAGCAGGCTGCCGTCGCGGACGAAGGCGGGCGAGACGTGGCGGCTCTCCGCCGGCCAGATGCGCTGGTTCAGCCAGTCCATCAGCGCGATGTCGTCGGCATAGCCGCGCAGCAGGGTCATCGCGGCGTGGGTGTGGAGGTTCACCAAGCCGGGCAGCAGCGCGTGCTGCGGCAGATTCACCCGTCGGCGCGGAGCGTAGCGCGCCGCGGCTGCCTCGCTCGGCAGCAGCGCGACGATGCGCCCGGCGTCCACGGCCAGGCTGTGGTGTTCCAAGGCGAGGCCATGCGGCTCCACCGGGATGATCCAGCGTGCCTCGATGAGGGTGTCGATCGCCTGTGGCGAGATCATTGTCGGCATCATAAAAAACCCCGCGGGCGGCGGGGCTGGCGGGAATGCGTGAGCCGGACGATTTAAGCACAAAACTCAAACAGATACAAACAACGGTCGGGTCCGGTGGGGCTTTGCATCGGAGCGCCGGCCGCTCGCCCGGGCATGGTAAAATCCGACGCTTTTGCACGGGTGCTTCGGCTGTCCGTGCGCGCTTTCCCTGCGGTCACCCAGAAGATGACGATTACGACGTTCGCCAAAGAAACGCTGCCGATCAGCCTAGAAGAGGAGATGCGCCACTCCTACCTCGATTACGCCATGAGCGTGATCGTCGGCCGGGCACTGCCCGACGTGCGCGACGGCCTGAAGCCGGTGCATCGACGCGTGCTGTTCGCCATGCACGAGCTGTCCAACGACTGGAACAAGGCCTACAAGAAGTCGGCGCGCATCGTCGGCGACGTCATCGGTAAGTACCATCCCCACGGCGACACCGCGGTCTATGACACCATCGTGCGCATGGCGCAGGACTTCTCGCTGCGCTACATGCTGGTCGACGGCCAGGGCAACTTCGGTTCGGTCGACGGCGACAACGCCGCCGCGATGCGCTACACCGAGATCCGCATGGCCAGGATCGGCCACGAACTGCTCGCCGACATCGACAAGGAGACGGTCGACTTCGGCCCGAACTACGACGGTTCCGAGAACGAGCCGCTGGTCATGCCGACCAGGATCCCCAACCTCCTGATCAACGGCTCCTCCGGCATCGCGGTGGGCATGGCGACCAACATCCCGCCGCACAACCTGTCCGAAGTGGTCGATGCCTGCTTGGCACTCCTGGGCGACCCGGAGATGAGCATCGAGCGGTTGATCGAGATCGTGCCCGCGCCGGACTTTCCCACCGCCGGCATCATCTACGGCGTCTCCGGCGTGCGCGAGGGTTATCTCACCGGGCGCGGCCGGGTGGTGATGCGCGGCCGGACCCACGTCGAGGACCACGACAAGGGCGGCCGGCAACTGATCGTCATCGACGAGCTGCCCTATCAGGTGAACAAGAAGACCCTGCTGGAGAAGATCGCCGAGCTGGTCAATGAGAAGAAGATCGAGGGCATCGCCCATCTCCAGGACGAGTCGGACAAGTCCGGCATGCGCGTGGTGATCGAATTGAAGCGCGGCGAAGTGCCCGAGGTGGTGCTGAACAATCTCTACAAGCAGACCCAGTTGCAGGACACCTTCGGCATGAACATGGTGGCCCTGGTCGATGGCCGTCCCCGGCTGCTCAACCTGAAGGAGATGCTCGCCGCCTTCCTCGCCCACCGGCGCGAGGTGGTGACCCGGCGCACGGTGTTCGAGTTGAAGAAGGCGCGCGATCGCGGCCACATCCTCGAAGGCCTGGCGGTGGCGCTGTCCAACGTCGATGAGATCATCGCGCTGATCAAGGCGGCGCCGAATCCGGCGGAGGCCAAGCGCGGCCTGATGGGCCGCACCTGGCGCTCCGCCCTGGTCGAGGAGATGCTCTCGCGCGCCGCCGCCGAGGCTTCCCGCCCCGACGGCCTGGCGCCGGAATTCGGCCTGTCCGGCCGCGGCTACCTGCTCTCCGACGCCCAGGCCCAGGCCATCCTGGAGCTGCGCCTGCAGCGCCTGACCGGCCTGGAGCAGGACAAGATCGTCTCCGAATACCGCGAGGTGATGGCGCTGATCGCCGACCTGCTGGACATCCTGGCGCGGCCCGAGCGCATCAACCTGATCATCGAGGGCGAGCTCGCCGCGATCAAGGCGCAGTTCGGCGACAAGCGCCGCTCCGAGATCGTGATGAACACCCAGGATCTCAACATCGAGGACCTGATCACGCCGCAGGACATGGTGGTGACGCTCTCCCACGGCGGCTACGTCAAGGCCCAGCCGCTCGCCGACTACCGGGCGCAGAAGCGCGGCGGACGCGGCCGTCAGGCGCAGGCGGTGAAGGAGGACGATTTCGTCGACCACCTGTTCGTCGCCAACACCCACGATTTCATCCTGTGCTTCTCCAACCGCGGCCGCGTCTATTGGCTCAAGGTGTACGAGGTGCCGCAGGGCAGCCGCACCAGCCGCGGCAAGCCGATCGTCAATCTGTTCCCGCTCGAGGAAGGCGAGAAGATCACGGCGGTGCTGCCGGTCAAGGAGTTCGACGAGCAGCACTTCGTGTTCATGGCCACCGCCCTGGGCACGGTCAAGAAGACGCCGCTGTCCGACTTCTCCAACCCGCGCAAGGCCGGGATCATCGCCGTCGGCCTGGACGAGGGCGACTTCCTGATCGGCGTCGCGATCACCGACGGCGCTTACGACGTGATGCTGTTCTCCGATGCCGGCAAGGCGGTGCGCTTCGCCGAGGACGACGTCCGCGCCATGGGCCGCGGCGCCCGCGGCGTGCGCGGCATGATGCTCGACCGGGACCAGCGGGTGATCTCGATGCTGGTGGCGGCGACCGAGGAGTACTCGGTGCTCACGGCCACCGAGAACGGCTACGGCAAGCGCACCGCGATCGCCGAATACACCCGCCACGGGCGCGGCACCAAGGGCATGATCGCGATCCAGACCGGCGGGCGCAACGGCCGCGTGGTCGGCGCCGTGCTGGTGCAGCCGGAAGACGAACTGATGCTGATTTCCACCGGCGGCGTGCTGATCCGCACCAAGGTGGAACAGATCCGCGTGATGGGCCGCTCGACCCAGGGCGTCACGCTGATCAACCTCGACGACGGCACCTTGCTCGCCGGGGTCGAGAAGGTCATTGAAACCGAAGACGAAGACCAAGGAGAGTGATCATGGCACGTGTCATCAATTTCAGCGCCGGTCCCGCCGCGCTGCCCGAGGAAGTCCTGAGAGAGGCCGCCGCCGAGATGCTCGACTGGCATGGCAGCGGCCAGTCGGTGATGGAGATGAGCCATCGCGGCAAGGAGTTCATGAGCATCGCGGAGGCCGCCGAGCGCGACCTGCGCGAGCTCCTGGCGATCCCCGCGAACTACAAGGTATTGTTCGTCCAGGGCGGCGCCACGCTGCAGTTCGAGATGATCCCGATCAACCTGCTCGCCGGCAAGCCCAGTGCCGATTACCTCAACACCGGCGAATGGGCGAAGAAGGCGATCAAGGAGGCCCGCCTGTTCTGCCAGGTCAATGTCGTCGCTTCGAGCGAGGACAAGGCGTTCAGCTACGCGCCGCCGCAGTCGGCTTGGAAACTCGACAAGGACGCGGCCTACGTCCATTACACCGCCAACGAGACCATCGGCGGCGTCGAGTTCCACTGGGTTCCCGACACCGGGAGCGTGCCGCTGGTGGCGGACATGTCCTCGAACCTGTTGTCGAAGCCGATCGACGTCTCCAAGTACGGCCTGATCTACGCCGGCGCGCAGAAGAACATCGGGCCGGCCGGGCTCACCATCGTCATCGTGCGCGAGGACCTGATCGGCCACGCGGTGCCCACCCCGCCGGCGATGCTCGACTACAAGAACTACGCCGACAACGACTCGATGTACAACACCCCGCCCACCTACGCTATCTACATCGCCGGGCTGGTCTTCCAGTGGCTGAAGCGGCAGGGGGGGCTGGCCGCGATCGAGCGGCAGAACATCGCCAAATCGAAGCTGCTCTACGACTTCCTCGACGGCAGCCGCTTGTTCAAGAATCCGGTGGCGAGAGCCGACCGCTCGCGCATGAACGTGCCCTTCACGCTGGCCGACGCGAGCCTGGACGAGGAATTCCTGAAGGGCGCCAAGGCGCGCGGCATGGTGCAGCTGAAGGGCCACCGCTCGGTCGGCGGCATGCGCGCCTCGATCTACAACGCCGTATCCCTCTCGGGCGTGCAGGCGCTGGTCGATTACATGCGCGAGTTCGAGCGCGAGCATGGCTGATAAATTCAGGGTTCTGGTCCTGAACCAGATTTCGCCGCTGGGTCTCGCCCGGCTGCCGGCCGAGCGCTACACCCTCGCCAAGGATCTCGCCGCGCCCGACGCGATCCTGCTGCGTTCCGCCGACCTGCATGGCCGCGACATTCCGGCCAGCGTCCTGGCGATCGCCCGCGCCGGCGCCGGCACCAACAACATCCCGGTGCCGGCGCTGTCGGCGCGCGGCATCCCGGTGTTCAACGCACCCGGCGCCAACGCCAATGCGGTCAAGGAGCTGGTCGTCGCCGGCATGCTGCTGGCGGCCCGGAATCTGGCCGAGGCGCTGGCCTTCGTCGCCGGACTCGATCCCGAGGACGCCGACCTGGCGAAGAAGGTCGAGGACGGCAAGAAGGCCTACGCCGGCACCGAACTGACCGGACAGACGCTGGGCATCATCGGCCTGGGCAAGATCGGCTGCCTGGTCGCCGATGCCGCGATCAAGCTGGGCATGAGCGTGTATGGCTACGACCCCGAGATCACCGTCGATGCCGCCTGGAGCCTGCCCGCGCAGGTCAGGCGCGCGGGCAGCGTCGCCGAGGTGCTGAAGAATGCCGATTTCGTCAGCCTGCACGTGCCGCTCCTGCCGGCCACGCGCGACCTCGTCAATGCCGGCAATGTCGGCCTGATGAAGCCGGGCGCGGTGCTGCTCAACTTCTCGCGCGAGGGCGTGGTCGATGAGACGGCCGTTATCGAGGCCTTGAACGCGAACAAGCTCGGCCGCTACGTCTGCGACTTCCCCAGCGCCGTCCTGAGCGGTCAGCCGCGGGTGATCGCCCTGCCGCACCTGGGCGCATCGACCGCCGAGGCCGAGGAGAACTGCGCGCTGATGGTGGCGGAACAGCTGCGCGACTATCTGGAGCACGGCAACGTGCAGAATGCGGTGAACTTCCCCAACCTGGCGATGCCGCGCGAGTCGGCTTTCCGCGTCGCCATCGCCAACGCCAACGTGCCCAACATGCTCGGCCAGATCTCGACCGCGATGGCCCAGGCCGGTTTGAACATCCACACCATGGTGAACAAGTCGAGGGCCGACATGGCCTACACCCTGGTGGACGTCGACAGCCCGGTGCCGCCGGCGACGATCGCCTCGATCGCGGCGATCGCGGGCGTGCTGGCGGTGCGCTATCTGCCGCTGGAGGCGTGATGACCGAGGGGTCGGAAGAAACCGGGAAAGCCGAGGCGAGCGATGAACTGGGCCGGCTGCGCCAGGGGATCGACGCCATCGATTTCCAGGTGCTCGATCTCATCAACCAGCGGGCGGGGCTGGCGCACCGCATCGGCGAGATCAAGCGCGGCAATCTGTACCGGCCGGAGCGCGAGGCGCAAGTGCTGCGCCGGATCGGCGAGACCAATCCGGGTCCGCTGCCGGCCGCCGCGGCGCAGCGCATATTCCGCGAGATCATGTCGGCCTGCCTGGCGCTCGAACAGCCGCTCGCGGTCGCCTACCTGGGGCCGGAAGGCACTTTTACCGAGAGCGCCGCGCACAAGCACTTCGGCGCGGCGCCGACGCTCACCCCCTACGCCGCGATCGACGATACCTTCCGTGCGGTCGAGGCCGGCAACGCCGATTACGCGGTGGTGCCGGTGGAGAACTCGACCGAGGGCGCGATAGGAAGAACCCTCGACCTGCTGCTCAGCTCGCCCCTGAAGATCTGCGGCGAGGTCAATCTGCGCATCCACCAGAACCTGCTGGCTAAAACGGATTCCCTGGCCGGCGTGAAGCGCATCTACTCCCACGCCCAGTCGCTGGCGCAGTGCCACGAGTGGCTGAACCGCAACCTGGCGCAGTTGCCGCGCGTGCCGGTGGCGAGCAATGCCGAGGGCGCCCGCCTCGCGGCCGAGGATCCCGAGTCCTGCGCCATCGCCGGCGAGGCGGCGGCATCCCGCTACGGCCTCAAGGTGCTGGCGGCGAACATCGAGGACGACCCCAACAACACCACCCGCTTCCTGGTGCTGGGCGCGCACGACGCCGGTCCGTCGGGGCGGGACAAGACCTCGCTGATCTGCTCGGCGCAGAACCGTCCCGGCGCGATGCACGCGCTGCTCACGCCGCTGGCGGCCCACGGCGTTTCCCTGACCCGGCTCGAATCGCGCCCGGCGCGCGGCTTCGGCGGCGGCCGCTGGGAGTACATCTTCTACATCGACGTCGAAGGGCACCAGCAGCAGCCGGCGGTGGCGCTCGCGCTCGAAGAGCTGGTTCGCCATACCGGCTTCGTCAAGATTCTCGGCTCCTATCCGGCTGCCGCCCAATAACGGAGGATTCCATCGTGAGCATCGCAGAACTCGCCCCCCCCTATATCCGTGCCATCTCACCCTACCAGCCGGGCAAGCCGATCACCGAGCTGGCCCGCGAGATGGGTCTCGCGGTCGAGGGCATCGTCAAGCTCGCCTCCAACGAGAATCCGCTGGGCATGAGCCCGAGGGCGCGCACCGCGGTACTGGCGACGATCGCCGGCCTCGAGCGTTATCCCGACCAGTTCGATCTGGTCGCGGCACTCGCCGAGCGGACCGGCCTGGCTCAGGGGCAGATCGTGCTCGGCAACGGCTCCAACGACGTGCTCGACCTGGCGGCCCGGGCCTTCCTGGCGCCGGGGCGCTCCTCGGTGTTTTCGCGCCACGCCTTCGCCGTCTATCCGCTGGCGACGATGTCGGCGGGCGGCGAATGCATCGCGGTCGCGGCCAGGGACTTCGGCCACGATCTCGCCGCGATGCGCGCCGCGGTGCGCCCGGACACGCGCATCGTGTGGATCGCCAATCCCAACAACCCGACCGGCACCCTCCTGCCGCACAAGGAGATCGAGTCCTTTCTGGAGGGCTTGCCGCGCGACGTCCTGGTGGTGCTGGACGAGGCCTACAACGAGTACCTGCCGCCGGCGCAGCGGCAGGACACGGCGGCCTGGGTTTCCCGTTTCCCGAATCTGGTCATCACCCGGACCTTCTCCAAGATCTATGGCCTGGCCGGGCTGCGCATCGGCTACGGGCTGGCGTCAACCGAGGTCGCCGACCTGATGCAGCGCGTGCGTCAGCCCTTCAACGTGAACAGCCTGGCGCTCGCCGCCGCCGTCGCCGCCCTGGACGACCACGTCTTCCTGGCCGAGAGCTTCGACAACAACCGCCGCGGCATGGAACAGTTGGTGGCGGGCCTCAAACGCCTGGGCCTGGAGCACATCCCGGCGCACGGCAACTTCATCACCTTCCGCCTCGGCGACGCGGCGGCGGTCAATCAGAAGCTGTTGCGCCAGGGCGTGATCGTGCGTCCGCTGGGCAACTACGGCATGCCCGAGCATCTGCGCGTGACCATCGGTACCGAGACCGAGAACGCGCGCTTCCTCGCAGCGCTGGCGAAGTCCCTGTGAAGCTATGCGACGGGATGGCGCGTGACTGAATTGCGGAAGATCGTCGTCTGCGGCGTCGGCCTGATCGGCGGCTCGTTCGCGCTGGCGCTGAAAGCCGCCGGCGGCGTCGATGAAGTGGTCGGCATCGGCAGGTCCCGCGCCAGCCTCGACGCGGCGGTGGCGCTCGGCGTCATCGACCGGTTGAGCGACGATTGGGCCGACGCACTGGCGGGCGCCGACCTGGTGCTGCTCGCCACGCCGGTCGGGCAGATGGAAGCGGTCATGCGCGAGCTGGCGCCGCATCTGTCGCCGGGAACGCTGGTCAGCGACGGCGGCAGCACCAAGCAGGACGTGATCGCCGCCGCCCGACGCGCGCTGGGCGGCAAGATCGGGCAGTTCGTGCCCGGCCATCCGATCGCCGGTGCCGAGAAGAGCGGCGTCGCGGCCGCGACCGCCGAGCTCTACCAGGGCAAGCGCGTGGTGCTGACACCGCTGCCCGAGAACCGGCCGGGCGACGTCGCCGCCGTGCGCGCCGCCTGGGAGGTCTGCGGCGCCGTGGTCAGCGAGCTCTCGCCGCAGGTCCACGACCGCACCTTCGCCGCGGTCAGCCACCTGCCGCACCTGCTCGCCTTCGCCCTGGTGCATGAATTTTCCGGCCGCGAGGACTCCGGACAGTTGTTCGGTTTCGCCGCCGGCGGCTTCCGCGACTTCACCCGCATCGCCAGCAGCCATCCGGAGATGTGGCGCGACATCTGCATCGCCAACCGCGGTCCGCTGATCGCCGAGTTGGACGCCTATCTCGCCGAACTGCTGCGCGTCCGCGTGCTGCTCGCCAGCAGCGACGGCGCCGGCCTGGAGGCCCTGTTCGGGCGAGCCCGCGCCGCGCGCGACGCCTGGCTCGAATCGATGGAGCCGCCCGGCGAATGAGCGACTGCCTCGTCCTTTCCCCGGCCACTTGGGCCGCGGGCACCGTCCGCCTGCCCGGATCGAAGAGCATCTCCAACCGCAGCCTGCTCCTGGCCGCGCTGGCTGCCGGCGAGACGGAGATCCGCGGCTTGCTCGATTCCGAAGACACGCGGGTGATGCTCTCGGCGCTGTCCGTCCTCGGGGTCGCGGTCGAGTCCGTCGCTCCAGAGACCTTCCGCGTCGTCGGCGTCGCGGGCGTCTTTCCGGTCAAGGAAGCGGAGCTGTTCCTGGGCAACGCCGGCACCGCGGTTCGTTCGCTCACCGCGGCGCTGGCGCTCTCGGGCGGTCATTACCGGCTCTTTGGCGTGGCGCGCATGTACGAGCGGCCGATCGGCGATCTCGTCGATGCGCTGCGCGGGCTGGGCGCCGACATCCGCTATCTGGCCGACGAGGGCTTCTTGCCGCTGGAGATTTTTCCTGCCGCGGCCGGGGCCGCGCAGGAGCAGCGCATCGGGGTGCGCGGCGACGTCTCCTCGCAGTTCCTGACCGCGCTCCTGATGGCGCTGCCGCTCGCCGGCCGGAATGCCCGCATCGAGGTGATCGGCGAGCTGATCTCCAAGCCCTACGTCGAGATCACCCTGAACCTGTTGGCGCGCTTCGGCATTGCGGTCGAACGCGAAGGCTGGCGGCGTTTCACCGTCTGCGCCGGCCAGCGGGCGCGAAGCCCGGGCGTGCTGACGGTCGAGGGCGACGCTTCGTCGGCCTCGTACTTTCTCGCCGCCGGGGCGATCGGCGGCGGCCCGGTGCGGGTCGAGGGCGTGGGCAGGAACAGCATCCAGGGCGACGTCGCCTTCGCCGAAGCCTTGCGCCGGATGGGTGCCGAAATCGAGCTGGGCGAGGACTACATCGTCGCCCGCGCGCCGGCCTCGGGCAGGCTCCTCGCCATCGACGGCGACTTCAACCATATCCCCGACGCGGCGATGACCCTGGCGGTGGCGGCGCTGTTCGCGGAGGGCACCTCGGTACTGCGCAACATCGCCAGCTGGCGGGTCAAGGAGACCGACCGGATCGCGGCGATGGCGACCGAGCTCGCCAAGCTCGGCGCCACGGTGGCAGCGGGACCCGATTATCTCCGCGTGAAGCCGCCGCAGAAACTGAATTCCCATGTGGTCATCGACACCTACGACGACCACCGCATGGCGATGTGCTTCTCGCTCGCGAGCCTGGGCGGCGCGCCGCTCACCATCAATGATCCGGGCTGCGTCGCCAAGACCTTCCCCGGCTATTTCGCGGAATTCGCC
>JAJZPJ010000277.1 GCA_021811225.1 Pseudomonadota bacterium | reverse complement strand
CTTCCAGGACATCTTCGAAGCCTGCAAGGCGGGTGTGGCGGCAGGCTGGATGTGCGCGCGCGAAGCCGGCGGCATCAAGTACGGCCGCGTGCTCAAGCCCTCGGCCGCCACCGACGGCTTCTCGGTGAATGTGGTCGAGATGGACGAGGTCGCGGGGCCGCACCACCGCCATCCCAAGGGCGAGATCGACATGATCATGCCGCTCGCGGGCGCGCCCAAGTTCGACGGCCACGGCCGCGGCTGGTTCGTCTATGGGCCGGGGAGCGAGCATCCGCCGACGGTTGCCGGCGGCCGCGCCCTGGTGCTCTACCTGCTGCCCGACGGGGCGATCGAATTCACGAAGCCCGCCAACTAAGTCCGTTTGCCTACCCGGAGTATTCCCATGCCCCAGCTCAGCCACGCCGACCACAACCAGAGTCCGCCGGAGGTCACGATCCCGCGCGACTACAACGCCGCGCACGACCTGATCACGCGCAACCTCTCGGCCGGGCGCGGCGCCAAGACCGCCTTCATCGACGATGCCGGCAGCTACAGCTACGCCGAGCTCTCGGACCGGGTCGATCGCTGCGCCAACGCGCTCGTCGGCCTGGGCCTGGCGCAGGAAGACCGGATCATGGTCTGCCTGCTGGATTCCATAGACTTCCCCTCGGTCTTCCTGGGCGCGATCAAGGCGGGCATCGTGCCGGTGGCGATCAACACGCTGCTCACTTCCTCCGACTACGACTTCATGCTCACCGACTCGCGCGCCAAGGCGCTGGTGGTCTCCGCAGCGCTGTGGCCGCAGTTCGCGCCCATCGTCGCAAAACAGAAGGCGCTCGCCCACGTGATCGTGAGTGGCGAGGATGCTTGCGGCCAGTTGCCGCTGTCCCGCTTGATGGCCGAGGCCGCGACCGGCTTCGAGGCGGCGCCGACGACCGCGGACGACCCCTGCTTCTGGCTCTATTCCTCGGGCTCGACCGGTTCGCCCAAGGGCACCGTGCATCTGCATTCGCACCTGATCCAGACCGCCGAGCTCTACGCCAAACCGGTGCTGGGCATCCGCGAGGAGGACGTGGTGTTCTCCGCGGCCAAGCTGTTCTTCGCCTACGGCCTGGGCAACGGCCTGACCTTCCCGATGACGGTCGGCGCCACCGCGATCCTGATGAGCGAGCGGCCGACGCCGGCCGCGGTGTTCCGGCGCTTGAAGACGCACCGGCCGAGCATTTTCTACGGCGTGCCGACGCTCTACGGCGCCATGCTCGCCAGCCCCGAACTGCCGGGTCGCGACGAACTCAAGCTGCGCATGTGCACCTCGGCGGGCGAAGCGCTGCCGGCCGACATCGGCCGCCGCTTCACCGAGCACTTCGGCGTCGACATCCTGGACGGCATCGGTTCCACCGAGATGCTGCACATCTTCCTCTCCAACCGCCCGGGGGAGGTGCGCTACGGCACCACCGGCAAGGCGGTGCCCGGCTACGAACTGCGCCTGGTCAATGAGGCGGGCAATCCGGTGGCGCCGGGCGAGATCGGCGAGCTGCAGATCAGCGGCCCGAGTTCGGCGCTGATGTACTGGAACAACCGCGAGAAGACCAAGAACACCTTCATGGGGCCGTGGACCCGCAGCGGCGACAAGTACGTGATGGACGACGAGGGCTACTACACCTATTGCGGCCGCTCCGACGACATGCTCAAGGTCTCGGGCATCTACGTCTCGCCCTTCGAGGTCGAGGCGGCGCTGATGACCCACCAGGCGGTGCTGGAGGCGGCGGTGGTGGCGCACACCGACACCGACCAGCTGGTCAAGCCCAAGGCCTACGTGGTGCTGAAGTCGGGAATAGCGGCGACCGCCGAACTGGCGGAGGAGTTGAAGCAGCACGTCAAGGCCAAGCTCGCCCCCTACAAGTATCCGCGCTGGCTCGAATTCAAGGACGAGCTGCCCAAGACCGCCACCGGCAAGATCCAGCGCTTCAAGCTGCGCTAGCCGGATTCGCGCCAACGCGTCCGATGCAGCCCCAGGTCAGCTTCGTCCGCGCCGGCGGACACATGCTCGAATGCGTGCTCCATCCCGCGCACCAGGTGCATCGGCCGCCGCTGGTGTTCCTGCACGAGGGACTGGGCAGCGTCGCGATGTGGCGCGACTTCCCGGCGCGCGTGGCGCAGGCCACCGGCGCCCGGACGCTGGTCTATTCGCGCTACGGCTACGGCCAGTCCGACCTGCTGGCCTCGCCGCACGGCACCGACTACATGCACCGCGAGGCGCAGCAGGCGCTGCCCGAGCTGCTCGATGCGCTGGAGCTCGACCATCCGCTCCTGATCGGCCACAGCGACGGCGCCTCGATCGCGCTGATCCACGCCGGCAGCGGCAACCGGCCGGTGGCCGGGGTGGTGGCGCTGGCGCCGCACGTCTTCGTCGAGGACATCTCCATCGCCAGCATCGAAGCCGCCCGCGCCGCCGCGGCCAACACCGACCTGCTGGCCAGGCTCGGCCGCTACCACCGCGACGCGGAAAAGACCTTCCGCGGCTGGAACGACATCTGGCTCCATCCCGATTTTCGCGCCTGGAACATCGAGTCCTACCTGCCCGGCATCCGCTGCCCGGTGCTCGCCATCCAGGGCGAGGACGACGAGTACGGCACCATGGCCCAGGTCGATGCGATCGCCTCGGGCGCGAGGAATTCGCCCGGCGTGGAAGTCCTGCGGCTCGCCGACTGCCGGCACTCCGCCCACAAGGATCAGCCCGAGGCGGTGCAGGCGGCCATCGCCGCCTTTCTCGACGCCCTGCCCTGAGCGCGGGGAAACTTCGGAGAGCGCCATGCTGTCGTTCGATTCCCGGCACTACCCCTATCCCTCGCGCCGCAGCGTCGTCTATGCCAAGCGCGGCATGGTGGCCACTTCCCAGCCGCTGGCCGCCCAGGCCGGCTTGCAGGCATTGCAGGCGGGCGGCAACGCCATCGACGCCGCGATCGCCACGGCGGCGGCGCTGACCGTGGTCGAGCCGGCGGCCAACGGCATCGGCGGCGACGCCTTCGCCCTGGTCTGGAGCAATGGCCGGCTCCACGGCTTGAACGCCAGCGG
>JAJZPJ010000035.1 GCA_021811225.1 Pseudomonadota bacterium | reverse complement strand
GAATCCGCAGGCAGGGTCTTGAGCCCGCTTCGCCTGGCTTCGGCGAGCAGGTCGATAAAGACGAAGCGGACCTCGCCGCTGTCCCTGCAACATCGGCGGAACGCCGCAAGCTGCTGCGGATGGACCAGTACGGCGGTGGTGAGCGCCGTGTCGGGTTCGATGACGCGCTGGGCGATGAGGTACCGCGTGATTTTGACCGACTCCGTCGCCACCATCTGTGGGCCGTCGCTTCCCAGCCGCGTCAGGCGCGACAGGCGTGGTTGCCCGTTCGCGAAAACGATCTGGTGCAAACCGCCGCAGCTCAGCGTCAGCAGCTGATATATCGGCATCGCGCCGGCAGCGATACTGCCGGCGAGGAGAGACGGGGTGTAGAGACCGGCAAGCCGAATGTCGGCTGCGCCCAGCAGTTGGAGCCAGGGTTCGAGCGGCTGGCCGCCTGTTACGGCGGCCAGCAGGAACTGCTGGTAGCGGCGCCCGTCCCTCTCCCGTCCCAGCGGCAGGGCGAGACTCAGCGGTGCCGCGTGGAAGTACTGGGAGAGCTTGCGTGCGAGCAGGGCGTCGCGATCCCGGCCGCGGACTCTGGGCAGGCTCTCGCGTTGGAAGCTGTCCTCGGCTTGCAGGGCGAGCAGACGGAAAGTGCTGCGTCGGTGTTGCTCCAGATAGTGGGAGAAAGCCTGCAGTCCTTCGCTGTCGCAGGCGAAGCCGGCTTCGACGGAAACCTGTCCGGCGCGCCAGCGGTGAGCGCTCAGTCGATCGCCGGCAAGGAGCAGCAGGCGCTGCGAGTTCATGGGCTTTCAGATCCCGATTCCGGTGACGACGTCGTAGATCGGCCCGAGCGTGGCGAGCATCACCCAGCCCAGGATCAGGCCGACCACCAAGGTCAGAACCGGTTCGATCAGCGTTTGCAGGCGCTCGATGGCCTCGCGGACGTCGCGGGTGTAGAAATAGCTGACGTTCAATAGCGCCGTATCCAGACCGCCGCTGCCCTCGCCAACGCGCAACATGCGGATCACCAGCGGCGGGAACAGGCCGACATTCTGGAATGCCGCGGTGAGGCTCTGGCCCTCCTCGATCATCCGGCCGGCACGCACCAGGCCGTCCTTGATGGCGAGGTTGCCGACCACGTTCTCGCTGGCGCGGATGGCGTCGATGATCGGAATCCCCGACGCATACATCATGGCGAAGACGCCGGCGAAACGCGACAGCATGATCTTGCGCAGGACGTTGCCGAGCACCGGGATGGCGAGCTTGAATCGGTCGTAGCGGTGACGGGCCGTCCGGCTCGTCCGCAGCGCCAGCTTGAGGCCCATGGCCGCCAGGAGCGGACCGAACAGCAGCGCGTAGCCGTAATGGGCGAACAGCCCCGAGGTGGCGAGCAGCGCCTGGGTCGGCAAGGGCAGGGGCTGCCCGATGCTCTTGATGAATGCCGCCAGCTTGGGCACCAGATAGATCATCACGAAGGAGGTCACGGCCAAGGTCAGCGCACCGAGCAGCGCCGGATAGGTGACGAGCTTCTTGCTCTGCGCCGCCAGCTCGTCCTGCCATTTCAGGGATTCGGCCAGACCCTTGAGCACCTCCGGCAGACGGCCGGTTTCCTCGCCGGCGTTCACCAGGCTGGTGAACACGCCATCGAAAATTCGGCGGTGCATTGCCAGCGCCTGCGACAGCGTTTTACCTCCGACGATGGACTCGATGAGGCTGGCGATGGTCTCCCGGAAACCTTGATGGGTGGCGCTGTCGCGCAGGTCCGCGAGCCCCTCGATGATCGGGACCCCGGCGCGCGTCAGTTGTTCGAGATGGAAGCAGAAATTGATCAATTCGCGGCGGCTGACCGACCTGCCGGGCAGCCTCGCGCTCTTGACCGGGTCGCCGTTGATGAAGTCGAAGCCCATGTGCTTCAGGCGCAGTTCCAGGTCGGCGAGATTGGTCGCCTCGGTTTGGCCGGACACCCTGTGCCCCGCCGCGTCCATTGCCCGGTAGGAAAATTTCGACATCACCGCCGCTCCGCCAGATCGAGCACGCGTGTCACCTCCGCGAGCGAGGTGGAGCCGTCCAGCACGCGCCGCAGCCCGTCTTCGGCGAGCGGACGGAAGCCCTTGCCGAGCGCAGCATTGCTGATCTCCCGGCGGGTGGCGCGGCGCGCCACCAGTTCGTCGAGGTCGCCGTCCATGCGCAGCAGCTCCATGATCGGGAGGCGGCCGCGATAGCCCTGATAGTCGCAGGCCGCGCAGCCTGCGGCACGATAGAGCAGGGGTGGCGCCTGATCGGGATCGAACATGAGGTGCTCCTGAGCTTCGGCCCGATAGGGGCTGCGGCAGCGCGGACACAGGCGGCGCACCAGGCGCTGGGCGATGACGCCGATGATGTTGCCGGCCATGACGTCCGGCGTGATGCCGATGTCGAGCAGTCTGGGCACGACGGCGATGGCCGAGTTGGTGTGCAGCGTCGAATACACCTGGTGGCCGGTCATCGCCGCGCGGAAGGCCATTTCTGCCGTTTGTGCATCGCGGATTTCTCCGACCAGAATGACGTCGGGATCCTGGCGCATCATCGAGCGTATGCCGTTGGCGAAGTCGAGCTTGGCCGCATCCGCGACCGACGTCTGGCGAATCATGGCCATCGGGTACTCGACCGGATCTTCGAGGGTCATCACGTTGCTGGCCTCGCGGTTGATGTGGCTGAGGATCGAGTAGAGCGTGGTGGTCTTGCCGCTGCCGGTGGGGCCGGTGACCAGGACGATGCCCTCGGGCCGGGCGATCATCGTCAGCAGCAGCCCCAGCTGGGCTTCGTCGAGGCCCAACTGGCCGAGCGCCAGGAGGGTTCGGTGCCGATCGAGGATGCGCAGAACCAGATTCTCGCCGTGGATGGTCGGTTGCGCGGCGACCCGGAAATCGACCGGGCGTCCGTCGATGTTGGCCGAAATCCGGCCGTCCTGAGGCGCCCGCGTCTCGGCGATGTTCATGCCGCAGAGCACCTTGATGCGCACCGCCATGGCCGCCCAATAGGATTTGTGCAGGGCGCGGATCTGGCGCAGGATGCCGTCGATCCGGTAGCGGATGCGCAGGAAGTTGGCTTCTGGCTCGAAGTGGATGTCGGAGGCGCCGCGCTTGACCGCGTCGGTGAGCAAGGCATCCACCAGGCGCACCACCGGCTGGCTGTACTCGTCGCTCGCTGCCGACAGCCCGCCGTAGTCCACCTCGCCGGTTTCGATTTCGTGCAGGACGCCGTCGATCGACAACTCGTGGCCGTAGTGCTGATCGATGGCGCGGGCGATCTCCGATTCGCCCGCGAGCAGCGTCTCGACCGAGAGTCCTTGCGGCGTCAAGGCTCGCAGCAGATCGAGGGCGATCAGATCCTTGCTGTCCGCGATGGCGACGGTGAGGCGCCCTTCGGCGGAGTCGTAAGCGAGCGGCAGCAGGCGGTGGCGCTGGGCCAGTTGTTGCGGCACCAGGTTCAGCGCCGCGGGATCGATGATGGCGCGGGCGAGATCGATGCTCTTTTCGCCCAGTGTCTCGGAGAGGGCTTCACGCAAGGTCGCTTCGCTGACGAATCCCAGTCCCACCAGCAGCTTGCCGATCGGCTGATTCGATTTGGTCTGTTCCAGCAAGGCGATGCGCAGCTGGTCTTCGCTGACCACCCCCTGGGCGATCAGCAATTGCTCGACCGTTCGGCGTTGCGCCGCGAGTGGTTTCGCAGGGGCGGGGCTCATCGCGGTGCGCCGCCAAGTGAGTTCCGCTCCGGTAGCGGTATCAGCGCGCCGGGCCTGCCGCCATCCGCGCTCGAGTCGTGCAGCACGATCGGACGCAGGAATACCACCAATTCTGTTTTCCTGCGCGTGTCGTCGCGGTTCTGAAAAAAAGCCCCCAATAGCGGAATTTTGGAAAGCCCGGGCACGGCATTGTCGGTGTTGTTCAGCGAATCCTCCATCAGCCCGCCCATCACCGCGATGTTGCCGTTCGCGACGCGGATCAGCGACTCCATTTCGCGCACCCGGATGACCGGGATCAGGTTGGCGATATTGGCCTTGGCGAGATCCGGATTCGGATCGGCGATGGTGCCGATGATGCGCGAGACGCTGGGCCTGATGTTGAGCAGGACCGTGTCGTTGTCGCTGATCTGCGGGGTCACGTTCATGACGAAGCCGACCGGGACCGTGTTCAAGGTGGTGGTGTATGCGACCAGCGGCTGGGTCCCGGAGACGCCGGGCGTGACGTCGGCCTTGATCGAGAAATAGACGCTGTTGTCGACCACCTTGAGCACCGCGGTCTGATTGTTGATGACCGACAGTTTCGGGCTGGACAGCACCTTTACCGTGCCGAAGGATTCGAGCAGCCTGACCGAACTGCTGATGTTGCCGACGCGCGCTCCGGGGTTGTTGTAGCCGATCTCGAAGAGGCTCGAAGGCGGGGCGGCGATGGCGCCGACGGCCGACTGAATCAGCCTGAAGCCGGCGCGCCCGAGCGGCAGCGCGCTCCAGTCTATGCCCTGCTGATAGTTGTCGGACAGTTGCACCTCGACGATGGTGGCTTCTATCAATACCTGACGTTGCGCGCGGGCCATGACCTGATCGAGGAATTCCCCGATCTTCTCGTGCTGGCGCGCCGTGGCGCGGACGCTGAGCACCCCCGATTCCGGATTGCTGATCACCGCCGCGGCCTCGCGGAAGGTGGTACGGCGCACCACGGTGGTACCGGCCTGCTGCAGCGTCACCGGATTGGGACTGGCGGCGATGCCGGCTTGGCTGCGGCCGCGCTTGCCCGCGGCCGGAGCGGCAACCCCGGTACCGGTACTGGCCTGCTGATCGCTGCGCTCTATGACGGTTTCGCTCGAGCCTTCCGGCAGTATCTTGTCGGTTTCGTGCAGGAGGTCCTTGACGTTTTTCTCCAGGGTCTCCCAGAAGTGGTTTCGGGCGCTGTTGTCGATCCGGGTCTGGGAATTGTTGCCGCCGGAGCCGCCGCTAGGGCTGGCGCCGCCGGGGATTCCGGCGGAGGCGATTTGCGTCGTCACCATCGTGGTGCCGCTGGTGTCGCGGGAGATATTGACGTAGTCGATCCGGTAGTTGCGTAGGTAGGGCGAGTCGGGCATGACGGAGAGGTTCCGTCCGTCCAGTTCCCAGCGGATATCCGCCTGCCTGGAGATGCGTTCGAGGAGCTGCTGCAGGGTCTGATCGACGGCGTTGAGGGTGATCGTGCCGGTGATGCCCGGGTAGATGTCGACGTTGAGCTTGGCGTCCCGCGCCAACGAGAACAGCAGGTCGTGGACCCGTACCTCGTTGACCACGACGCTGTAGGTCTTGGCCTTGGCTGAGGACACGGGCAGGCGCGGCACGGCGGCAGGCGACGGCGCCCGGGGAATGCTCGGACTGGCCGCCGGCAGCGGGTCCTCGGCCCGCGAGGGTCGCGCGGATGGCGGTCGAACCATGGGCTGACTGCAAGCGGCGGCGGTCAGAGCCGACAGGCATGCGACGGTTATGTGGAGGCTGTTCAGTGCGGGCATGAGCGCGACGGACCTGGGCGTAGCATGACATGGTCATATTACGCCGGTCGTCGGCTCTTGGGGAAACGGCTGTTCGGCGTTCAGCGCAGCCACTTCACCATGCGCGGGAAGGGCTTGAGCGCGCGCAGCGATGCGGGCAGTTGTTGCAGCGCAGACAGCGCGGCTTCGCGCGACGGGTAGTCGCCATAAATGACGCCGATGCGCGGGTTGCCGCGGATGTCGGCGACATAGACCCGGACCTGGTCTTCCCCCCCGGTTGCCTGGACGGTTGCGGCGACGAAATTCTCGATTTCCTCGGCATTTCCGGCGTCTGCCGTCAGCAATTGGATGAACCAGTGCTGGTCCGGAACATTGGCCAGCCAGCTCCGCGTCGCTTCGATGCGGGCGCGGGTCTGGCTGCCGAGCTTGGCCAGTTTGCCGGTCAGTGCGGGCGGCGCCGGCGAGGCCGAATCTGAGGCAGCCGGCGTTGCGCTCGGAACCGCGGCCGGCGGGACGGCGATCTTGGCAGGCGCCGGAACGATCGGAGAAGCCGCCGGCGGTGGCGGAGGGGGCTTGGCCGGCGTCGGCGCGGGTCTCACCGCGGGCGACGGCATGGGCGCTGCAAGCGCAGGCACCACCGACAGCGCGACCGGGGTCCGGGTTTTCGGCCAGATGACCAGCAGGATCGTGACCAGGAATAGGGCCGCCAGCGAGAAGCCGGCGAGTCTGGCCCAGATCCGTACCCGGGATTGGCGGTCGGGGTCGAAATCGGAGCTGCGGATGACCGAGCGGACGTGGCGTCGCGTGACCTGATGCGTGTTTTCGGCGAAAGCCGCGAGCAGGGATTTGTCGGCCAGAATGTTGATGCGCCGGGTGTAGCCCTGCGAGGCGCCGGCGATCAGCTTGATCGCCGTGCCGCTGAAGATGTCCGGTCCGCGGTAGCCGGCGGCGCGCATCCGGAAGGCGAGATAGGCTGCGATATCGGCTAGCGTCAGCGGTTCGAGCGTGAAGTTATGGGTGATGCGCTCCTTCAGTTGGCGCATGTCCGGGCGGGCGAGGATGTGATTCAATTCCGGCTGGCCGAATAGCACCAGCTGCAACAGGTTGTGATGGTTCGACTCCAGATTCGACAACAGCCGGATCTCCTCCAGCGTTTCGATCGACATCGCATGCGCCTCGTCGATCAGCACCACCACCTGGCGGCCTTCGCCGTGCAATTTGATCAGATGTTCCTGCAGATTGCGCAGCACGGCGCTGGCGCGCATCGCCGCCGCGCCGATGCCCAGTTCGTCGGCGATGGCATAGAGGATGTCTTCCCCGGACAGCGATGGACTGGCCAGATAGATGGCCACCACGCGGTCCGGCAGGCGCTCCATCAGCATGCGGCAGACCATGGTTTTGCCGCTGCCGACCTCGCCGCTCACCTTGGCGATGCCTTCGTCGTTGTTGATGGCGTAGAGCAGCGCATCGAGGGTCGCGCCGCGTTTTGCGCCGGCAAAAAAGAAATCGGTATGCGGCGTGATGCGAAACGGGGCTTCGGTCAGGCCGTAGTGCTCCAGGTACACGTCAGCAGCCTCCTAAACACAGACCGAGCGAAAGCAAACCGGCATTCTGGCCTGGACGGTGGCCGGGAGACGGCGGTGATTGGCGGGTAAAATCGGTCACGTCGCTCCTGGTGCAGAGGGTGATGGCCAGCCTCGGCCGAGACTGCGAAAGTCCATTGCGCTGCCGTCGCTGCCGCCATCATAACGCAAACGGCTTCCGGGGTCGGGACCCAACTGGCAGCCGTAGTCTGTTAGAATCAGCCCCCTCTAATTTTACGGGACAAATCGTGCCCAGCGTGCCCAGTGCGCCCAACGACAGCTTGGTAAAGGTCAGCAATCTCAGCTTCGCTTACGACCGGCGTCCGGTGCTCTCCGGCATCAACATGGAAATCCCGCGAGGCAAGGTGGTGGCGATCATGGGCGCGAGCGGCTGCGGCAAGACCACCACGCTGCGCCTGATCGGCGGCCAGATCAAGCCGACCAGCGGGGAGGTCCGGGTCGATGGCCAGGTCGTGCATCGCCTGAACAGCGACGCTCTGTACCAACTGCGCCGGCGCATGGGCATGCTGTTCCAGTTCGGCGCGCTATTCACCGACATGTCGGTCTTCGACAACGTCGCCTTCCAGATGCGCGAGCACACCGATTTCCCGGAAGAGCTGATCAACGATCTGGTGCTGATGAAGCTGCATGCGGTGGGCCTGCGCGGCGCCCACGAGCTGATGCCCTCCGAACTGTCCGGCGGCATGGCGCGTCGCGTCGCGCTGGCGCGGGCGATCGCCCTCGACCCGATGCTGATGATGTACGATGAACCTTTCGCCGGGCTCGATCCGATCTCCCTGGCCATCGTCGGCGAACTGATCCGCAAGCTCAACGATGCGCTGGGCGCCAGTTCGATCATCGTGACCCACGACGTGCAGGAGTCCTTGAAGATCGTCGACTACGTCTATTTCGTCTCCGCGGGCAAGGTCGTCGCCGAAGGCACCCCGGACGAGATCAAGGCCTCGAAGGCGGAGTACGTGCACCAGTTCGTCTGGGGCGAGGCCGACGGTGCCGTCCCCTTCCATTACCCGGCAGCCCAACCCTACGGCGAAGAAATCATGGCCCATGCGGCCGAGGTGTCGAATCGTGGCTAACAAGCTCGTAGCAGCGCTCACCGACCTGGGGCACCGGGTGACCAGCGCGCTTTGGCGGCTGGGTTTCGCCAGCCGCTTCCTGCTGATGATCCTGGTCTATTCCGGGACCTCGCTGCGCCGTTTTCATCTGACCATCCGCGAGATCTATTTCTCGGGCGTGATGAGTCTGATCATCATTCTGGTCTCGGGCCTGTTCGTCGGCATGGTGCTGGGCCTGCAGGGTTACGATACCCTGGAGCGCTACGGCTCGAGTTCGGCGCTCGGGGTGCTGGTTGCCCTGTCGCTGGTGCGCGAGTTGGGGCCGGTGGTCGCGGCGCTGCTGTTCGCCAGCCGAGCGGGCAGCGCCATCACCGCCGAAATCGGCCTGATGAAGGCGACCGAGCAGCTCTCGGCGATGGAAATGATGGCGGTCAATCCGATCGCCCGGGTGGTCGCGCCGCGCTTCTGGGCCGGCGTGCTGTCGATGCCGCTGCTGGCGGCATTGTTCTCGGCGATGGGCATATTCGGCGGCTACCTGGTCGGCGTCAGGCTGATCGGCGTCGATGCCGGTTCGTTCTGGTCGCAGATGCAGGCTTCGGTCGATTTCCGCGAGGACATCGTCAATGGCGTCATCAAGAGCATCGTTTTCGGAATTATCATCAGTTGGATCGCGGTATTCGAAGGCTATGATGCCGAACCGACCGCCGAGGGCGTATCCGGCGCCACCACGCGCACCGTGGTGACTTCGTCGCTGGCTGTCCTGGCCGCCGACTTCATCCTTACCGCATTCATGTTTCGGGGGGCATAATGAACCGTGCAGCACTCGACCTCTGGGTCGGCATCTTCGTTGCGATCGGCCTGGGAGCCTTGCTCTTTCTGGGGCTCAAGGTCGGCAATCTCACCTTTGCCAGCACTGGCGAGACATATCAGCTTCACGCCAAATTTGACAACATCGGCGGGCTCAAGGTGCGCGCGCCGGTGAAGAGCGCCGGCGTCGTCGTCGGGCGGGTTTCGGAAATAAAATTCGACCCGGTGGCCTACGTTGCCGTGGTGACCATGCAGATCGACAAGCGCTATCGGTTCCCGCGCGACACCTTCGCCACGATCAATACCTCGGGCTTGCTCGGCGAGCAATACGTCAGTTTCGAGGTCGGCGGCGATTCGGTGATGCTGAAGAATGGCGATTTCATCAAGAAAACCCAGTCGGCGGTGGTGCTGGAGAAACTGATCAGCCAGTTCCTGTTCAGCAACAAGACGGCCGGATCCGGCGACAATGCCCAGAAATGAGCCGTCCAGGCGGGTCCGGTGAGAGGAATGAACCAGTGAAGAAATCGATCCCGACGCGATTCGCGCTGCTGCCGATGGCCGTGGCGCTGCTGCTGGGCGGCTGCGCCACCTCGGGCAATCCCCGGGATCCGATCGAGGGCTTCAACCGGGCGGTGTTCGCCTTCAACGACGGCATCGATCGGGCGGTGGTCAAGCCGGTGGCGAAGGGCTACGTGGCGGCGCTGCCGGGGCCGGTGCGCAGCGGCGTCTCGAATTTCTTCGGCAACATCGACGATGTTTTCATCGCCGTGAATGATTTTCTCCAGGGCAAGGTGCCCGACGCCATCAACGACGTCGGCCGGGTGCTGGTCAATACCTCGCTGGGCATCCTGGGCGTGAGGGATGTCGCCTCCGAGCTCGGTGTCGAAAAGCACAAGGCGGATTTCGGACTGACCCTGGGCCATTGGGGCGTCGGCGCCGGCCCCTACCTGGTGTTGCCTTTCTTCGGCCCGAGCACCGTGCGCGATGCGACCGGTCTGGTTCTGGACGTCAAGGCCGATCCGGTCGCGAACCTGCCCGACGTGCCGGTGCGCAACAGTCTGGTGGTGACGCGCGACATAAACCTGCGGGCGCAGTTGCTGCCCGCCGACAAGATCGTCGACGAGGCGGCGCTCGATCGCTATGCCTACATCCGCGATGCCTATCTGCAGCGCCGGCGCAGCCTGATTTACGACGGCAATCCGCCGCGCGACAATGCCGCCGAAGCCGCACGCTCCGACGTGTTCGCCAGCCGCGGGGCGGAAACGGGCCCCCGGCTGGCCTCCAATCGGCCGATGGAATCGTCGACCACCACGGCGCACGAGTAGCGTCTTTTTCTACAGGGATCCCACATGAAGTTTCTCGTACTGCTGACGACCTTATCGCTGCTTCTGCCCAACCTCGCCGGGGCGCAAGCGCTGACGCCGGACACGCCTCCCGACGTGCTGGTCAAGAATGTCACCAATGAAGTGCTGGCGATCGTCCGCAAGGACAAGGACATCCAGTCCGGCAACCACCAGAAGGCGATCGGTCTGGTCGAGACCAAGGTGCTGCCGCACTTCGACTTCACCCGCATGACCCAGTTATCCCTGGGACGGGACTGGCGCAAAGCCACGCCCGAGCAGCAGAAAACGCTGGCCGACCAGTTCCGGACGCTGCTGGTGCGCACCTACTCCAGCGCCCTGAACGAATACAAGAGCCAGGTCATCGAGTTCAAGCCGTTCAAGATGAAACCCGGCGCCACCGACGTCAAGGTGCAGACCCAGATCAGCCAGTCCGGGAGCCGGCCGATTCCGCTCGATTACTACCTGGAGAAGCTGCCGCAGGGCTGGAAGGTGTATGACATCGAGGTCGACGGCATCAGCCTGGTCATCAATTATCGCGAATCCTTCGCCTCCGAGGTGCGCCGGGGCGGCATCGAGGGTCTGATCAAAACCCTGGAGGCGAAGAACCGCTCCGACGCGGCGGGAAAATGATCCGCAAGACCGAAGACCGTCTCGAGGTGTCCGGCGCCATGACGCTTCCCGGCGCGACCGCGCTGCTGGCGGAGGGCAACGCCTGCATCGGCGAAGACGGGGCGGTATTCGATCTCGCGGCGGTGACGGCGGTCGACTCCTCGGGCATCGCGGTCATCTTCGGCTGGCTGCGCGAAGCGCAGCGCCGGGGCAAGACCGTCCGTATCAGCCATCCGCCGAAGGATCTGCTCAGCCTGGCCGAGGTCTACGGCGTCGTCGAGCTGTTGCCGCTCGTCTGAAGGAATGCCCCCCGCACTGCGCGTCGATCGGGTTGCCAAGCGCTTCGGTGCGGTGACGGCGCTCGCCGGCGTCGATCTGGAGGTGGCGCAAGGGGAATTCTTCGGCCTGCTCGGCCCCAACGGTGCCGGCAAGACCACCTTGATTTCGGCGCTGGCGGGGCTGGTCCGGACCGATGACGGCAAGATCGAGGTGATGGGCTGCGACGTCGTCGCCGACTATCGCAATGCCCGGCGCCAACTCGGCGTGGTGCCCCAGGAATTGGTCTTCGATCCCTTCTTCACGGTACGCGAGACCCTGAAAATCCAGTCGGGCTATTTCGGCATCCGCGACAACGACGACTGGATCGACGAGATCCTCGCCAATCTCGACCTCACCGCCAAGGCCAATGCCAACATGCGCACCCTGTCCGGCGGCATGAAGCGGCGCGTGCTGGTGGCCCAGGCGCTGGTGCACCGTCCGCCGGTGATCGTGCTCGACGAGCCCACCGCCGGGGTCGACGTCGAGCTGCGCCAGACGCTGTGGCAGTTCATCCGCCGCCTGAACCGGGACGGCCACACCATCGTGCTGACCACCCATTACCTGGAAGAGGCGGAGAGCCTGTGCACCCGCATCGCCATGCTCCAGGCCGGCCGCGTCGTCGCCCTCGATACCACCGCCAATCTCCTGCAGCGCTTTTCCAGCCATACGCTGCGCCTGCGCCTGGCGCCGGGGGCGAGCCTGCCGCCGGGGATCAAAGCGCGCGCCGCCTTGCACGACGGCGTCTGGTCGCTGGCCTTCCAGCATTTCGAGGAGGTCGCGCCGATCCTGGCGCAGCTGAGCGCCGCCGGCTGCTGCCTGGAGAATCTGGAGATCGGCAAGCCGGACCTGGAGGAAGTCTTCATCCGGGTGATGCAGGGTGAGCGGGGTGGGATGCGATGAGCGGCTTTCGCACGCTGTTCTACAAGGAGATACTGCGCTTCTGGAAGGTGGCGACCCAGACCGTCGCCGCACCGGTGGTGACGGCGCTGCTCTATCTGATGATCTTTTCCCATGTGCTGGAGAGCCACGTCCTGGTCTATGGCCGGGTGAGCTATACGGCTTTCCTGGTGCCCGGGCTGGTGATGATGTCGGTGCTGCAAAACGCCTTCGCCAATTCCTCCTCTTCCCTGATCCAGTCCAAGGTCACCGGCAACATCATCTTCGTGCTGCTGCCGCCGATCTCCTACCGCGAGTTTTACGCCGCCTACGTCCTGGCGGCGGTGGCCCGCGGCCTGGTCGTCGGCCTGGGCGTGTTGCTGGCGACCTTGGCCTTCGCGCCGCTCGCGTTCGACAACGTGCTGTGGGTCCTGGTCTTTGCCGCATTGGGCGGCGGCATCATGGGCAGCCTCGGCGTCATCGCCGGCATCTGGGCGGACAAGTTCGACCAACTGGCGGCCTTCCAGAATTTTCTGATCATGCCGCTGACCTTTCTCTCCGGGGTGTTCTATTCGATTCATTCCTTGCCGCCGTTCTGGCAGCAGGTGTCGCACTTCAACCCGATCTTCTACATGATCGACGGCTTCCGCCGCGGCTTTTTCGGGATCTCCGACGTCTCGCCGTGGACCAGTCTGGCCATCGTCGGCACCTGCTTCGCGCTGCTCACGGCGCTCACCCTGGCCATGTTGAAGCGCGGCTACAAACTGAGAAATTAAGGAGGCCATCATGCTGGATCCCAAACAAATCGAGGCCTGGATCAATCAGGGCCTGTCCTGCGAGCACCTGTCGATCGACGGCGACGGCCAGCATTTCGCGGCGCTGATCGTCAGCGCCGAATTCGAGGGCATGAACCGGGTCAAGCGCCAGCAGCGGGTGTACCAGATCATCAAGGACAAGCTCGACTCGGGCGAGCTGCACGCCCTGTCGATGCAGACCTTGACCCCCGGGGAATGGCGGAAATAGGCCGGGGCTCATGGACAAGCTGTTGATCGAAGGCGGCGTGCCGCTCGCCGGCGAGGCGACCATCTCCGGCGCCAAGAACGCCGCCCTGCCGCTGCTCTGCGCCGCCCTGCTGAGCCGCGAGCCGCTGACCCTGATGAACGTGCCGGATCTCAACGACGTCGATACCATGCTCGGCCTGCTGGCGCAGATGGGCGTCGGGGTCGCGCGCGAGGGCGACGCGGTGACGCTGGACGCCTCCCGCCTGGACAATCCGGTGGCGCCCTACGAGCAGGTCAAGACCATGCGCGCCGCGATCCTGGTGCTGGGGCCGCTGGTGGCGCGCGCCGGCCAGGCGAAGGTCAGCTTGCCCGGCGGTTGCGCCATCGGCGCCCGGCCGGTGGATCAGCACATCAAGGGGCTCGCGGCGATGGGCGCCGAGGTCGGCGTCGAGCACGGCTACGTGATCGCCAGGGCGCCGCGGCAAAAGGACGGCAGCGTGCGCCTCTCGGGCGCCAGATTATTCACCGACATGGTGACCGTGACCGGCACCGAGAATCTGATGATGGCCGCCTGTCTGGCCGAGGGCGAAACGGTGATCGAGAACGCCGCGCGCGAACCCGAGGTGGTCGATCTGGCCGACTGTCTGGTGAAAATGGGTGCGCGGATTTCCGGGGCGGGCAGCGACGTGATCCGCATCCGCGGCGTCGCCAGGATGCACGGCGCGACCCATAGGATCATGCCCGATCGCATCGAGACCGGCACCTATCTGTGCGCGGCGGCGGCCACCGGCGGCAGCATCCGTCTTTCCGGCGCGCCGACCGGCGGCCTCGACGCGGTGCTCGACAAACTGATTGAGGCCGGCTGCGAGCTGACGGCGGGCGAGGGGACCATCGCCCTCAAGGCGCCGAAGAAGCTCGTCGCGGTGAGCCTGCGCACCTCGCCTTATCCCGCCTTTCCGACCGACATGCAGGCGCAGTTCATGGCGATGAATGCGCTGGCGGAGGGCACCGCGGTGATCCGCGAGACGATCTTCGAGAACCGCTTCATGCACGCCGTCGAACTGATCCGCCTGGGCGCCGACATCAAGATCGACGGCAACACCGCGGTGGTCCGGGGCGTGGAGCGGCTGGACGGCGCCACGGTGATGGCCACCGATCTGCGCGCCTCGGCCAGCCTGGTCATCGCCGGGCTGGTGGCTCAAGGCGAGACGCTGATCGAGCGCATCTACCATCTCGACCGCGGCTACGAACGCCTGGAGCAGAAGCTCGGCGCGCTGGGCGCCCGCGTCCGTCGGCTGCGGTAGAATCGGCGTTTTGCGCGGATAGCGAGCCCACCGTGAACGGCATCACCATCGCCCTGTCGAAGGGCCGCATCTTCGAGGAAACGCTGCCGCTCCTGGCGGCGGCCGGCATCGTGCCGCAGGAGAACCCGGAGTCCTCGCGCAAGCTGATCATCGCGACCAACCGGCCCGAGGTGCGCGTCGTCATCGTGCGCGCTTCCGATACGCCGACCTACGTCCAGTACGGCGCTGCGGATGTCGGCATCGCCGGCAAGGACGTGCTGCTGGAGCACGGCGGCGCCGGCCTCTACCAGCCGCTGGACCTGAAGATCGCCCGCTGCCGGATGTGCGTCGCCGTCCCCGCCGGCTTCGACTACCAGCAGGCGGTCAAGCGCGGCGCCAGGCTCTCGGTCGCGACCAAGTACATCCACACGGCGCGCGAGCACTTCGCCGACAAGGGCGTCCATGTCGACCTGATCAGGCTCTACGGTTCGATGGAGCTCGCCCCGCTGGTCGGGTTGGCCGACGCCATCGTCGACCTGGTCTCCAGCGGCAACACCTTGAGAGCCAACAATCTGGTCGTGGTCGAGGAGATCCTGGATATCTCCTCGCGTCTGATCGTCAATCAGGCGGCGCTGAAGATGAAGCGCGGGATTCTGCAGCCGCTGCTCGATGCCTTCGCGGGAGCGGTGGGGTGAGCGCGATCAAACGACTGGACTCGCGCGCGCCGGACTTCCTGGCGCAGCTCGATAGTCTGCTCGCCATCGAGAGCGGGGCCGACGAGCGGATCGAGCGGGCCGTCGCCGAGATTCTCGCCGACGTCCGCTCCCGGGGCGATGCCGCGGTGCTCGAGTACACGCGCCGCTTCGACCGGCAGGAGGCCGGCAGCGTCGCCGAGCTGGAACTGTCGCGGGCGGTGCTGGCCGCCGCTTTCGCAGGCCTGCCCCAGGTGCAGCGCGACGCGCTGGAGCAGGCCGCCGCCCGCATCAGGGACTTCCACCAGCGCCAGCGGGCGGAGTCCTGGGAGTACCTCGAGGCGGACGGCACGCGGCTCGGCCAGAAGGTGACGCCGCTCGATCGCGTCGGTCTGTACGTCCCGGGCGGACGGGCGGCTTATCCCAGTTCGGTGCTGATGAACGCCCTGCCGGCCAAGGTGGCCGGCGTCGGCGAACTGATCATGGTGGTGCCCTGCCCGGGTGGGGAGAGGAATCCGCTGGTGCTGGCGGCGGCCCACCTGGCCGGCGTCGACCGGGTGTTCGCGATCGGCGGGGCGCAGGCGGTGGGCGCCCTGGCGCACGGCACCCAGACGATTCCGCAGGTGGACAAGATCGTCGGCCCGGGCAATGCCTACGTCGCCGCGGCCAAGCGCCGCGTCTTCGGCGTGGTCGGCATCGACATGGTGGCCGGACCGTCCGAGGTGCTGGTGATCGCCGACGCCTCGGCCAATCCCGACTGGGTGGCGATGGACCTCTTCGCCCAGGCCGAGCACGACGAGCTGGCGCAATCCATCCTGCTCTGCCCGGAAGCGGAATTCATCGCGGCGGTCGCCGCCAGCATCGAAAAGCTGCTGCCGACGATGTCCCGGCGAGCGGTGATCTCGGCCTCGCTCGGAGGCCGCGGCGCCCTGATCCGGGTGCGCGACCTGGAAGAGGCCTGCACCCTCGCCAACCGCATCGCGCCCGAGCACCTGGAACTGGCGGTGGCCGAGCCGCGCCAGCTGGCGGACCGGATCCGCCACGCCGGCGCGATCTTCCTCGGTCATTACGCCAGCGAATCGCTGGGCGACTATTGCGCCGGCCCCAACCACGTGCTGCCGACCTCGCGCAGCGCGCGCTTCTCCAGCCCGCTCGGGGTCTATGATTTCCAGAAGCGCAGCAGCCTGATCGAAGTGACCGCGACCGGCGCCCGGACGCTCGGACCGATCGCCGTCACCCTGGCCGAAGGCGAGGGCCTGAGCGCGCATGCACGGGCCGCCGAACTGCGCTTCAAATCATAGTCGTCGCGAGGCGCCTGTTTCGGCGCGGCCGAATTCACGCGGGTCATGAACCCTCATGCCGTCATCGCGAGCGCAGCGTGGCGATCTGAGATTGCCACGCCTTCGGCTCGCAACGACGAGCATTCCCAACCCTGATGATTCATGGGTGCAGGCGGGTCGATGGCAGCGACGGTTGCCGGGTCTCGCCCCGGCGGGCGACTCACTTTCTTGTCCCGCGACAAGAAAGTAAGCAAAGAAACGCGCCCCGCTGCCCCGGCCTGCGGCTCCCCTCGCTCCAGGCCACCAGCCCTGCCGGCCGCTAAACTCGCTGCGCTCAGACAACGCGGCCGGACAGCCCAGGTCCGGCGGCCTTCCGCTCGGCGGGGCAGAGGGGAATGGTCGTAGCCGGCCATCGGCAGACTTAGCAATTCATACAACAAAGAAGCCACTGGCTGCTACGATGATACCGATGATCGAACCAGTACTCATTGAGCTTCCGGACTCCATCGAGACGGCACGCCTCCTGATGCGCCCGCCGCGCACCGGGGACGGAGCAGCCCTCTTTGACGCCGTTGAGGAGTCAATCCCTCAGCTGCGCCGGTTTCTCGCCTTTTTGCCTTGGGTGGCGACTGAGCAGTCAGTAGAATCGTCCGAGCTTTACTGCCGTGCCGCCCAAGCGAATTTTGTGGCGAGAAAGGACCTGCCATTCCTCCTGTT
>JAJZPJ010000034.1 GCA_021811225.1 Pseudomonadota bacterium | reverse complement strand
CGAGGCTGCCGTGCATTTTCCAGTTGCCGGCGACGAGTTTGGCGCGCATTTTGGATTCCAGCCAGAAAAACCTTGCGATTATAGCGGCCGGGGCCGATTTTGGTCAATTCAACGCGCGGATGTCGGCCTGAAGGCCGACCAGCGATTTATCAGGCTTCGCCGCTTAAGCTGCGCAAAGCGCAGCTTAGCGTCCGCCGTTACATCGCCGGTCGTTTCGGCTCAGCCGAACTTTGGGCGTAGTGGCTACGGCCGGCGCTGCGCGCCTTAACCTGGGCTACGCCCACGTTAGCCTTCGCCGCTACATCACAGGCAGGTTCAGCCGAACCTTGGGCGTAGTGGCTACGGCCGGCGCTGCGCGCCTTAACCTGGGCTACGCCCACGTTAGCCTTCGCCGCTACATCACAGGCAGGTTCAGCCGAACCTGCCTGTGATGTAGTCCTCGGTCTGCTTCTTCTGGGGCTTGATGAAGATCTGGTCGGTGACGCCGAACTCGACCAGTTCGCCCATGTACATGTAGGCCGCGTAGTCGGAGATGCGGGCGGCCTGCTGCATGTTGTGGGTGACGATGACGATGGTGAACTCTTCCTTGAGTTCGGCCACCAGTTCCTCGATGCGCATCGTCGAGATCGGATCGAGCGCCGAGGTCGGCTCGTCGAGCAGCAGCACCTCGGGCTTGACCGCGATGCCGCGGGCGATGCACAGGCGCTGCTGCTGGCCGCCGGAGAGGCTCATGCCGCTCTGGTTGAGGATGGCCTTGACCTCGTCCCATAGCGCCGCCTTCTTCAACGCCCACTCGACGCGATCGTCCATCGCGGAACGCGACAGGCGCTCCTGAAGCTTCACGCCGAAGGCGATGTTGTCGTAGATCGACATCGGGAAGGGCGTCGGCTTCTGGAACACCATGCCGACCCGGGCGCGCAGCTGGTTGATATCGACCCCCTTGTCGAGGATGTCCTGCCCGTCCAGGAGCAATTGTCCCTGGGCGCGCTGATTCGGGTAGAGGTCGTACATGCGGTTCATGGTCCGCAACAGCGTCGACTTGCCGCAGCCCGACGGTCCGATGAAGGCCGTCACCTGGGTCTTGTAGATGTCCAGATTGATGTTCTTCAGCGCGTGATACTTGCCGTAATAGAAATTGAAGCCCCGGAACGAAATCTGCGTCGTCATGGCGGCAGCCGGATTGTCCTTCGTCATGGTGTCGTTCATATTCGGATCGCTATTTGGATTAGCCGGGATCAATGCTTGTGTTTGGTGCGGAACAGGACGCGCGCCAGGATGTTCAAGGCCAGCACGCCGAAGGTGATCAAGAGCACCCCGGACCAGGCCATCCGCTGCCAGTCCGCATAGGGGCTCATGGCGAAATTGAAGATGATCACCGGCAGGGTCGCCATCGGCTTGTTGAGATCGAGCGTCCAGAACTGGTTGGACAGCGAGGTGAATAGCAGCGGCGCGGTCTCGCCGGCGACCCGCGCCACGGCGAGCAGGACGCCGGTGACGATGCCGGCGAGCGAGGCGCGCAGCGTGACCTTGGTGATCACCTTCCATTTCGGCGTACCCAGCGCGAACACCGCTTCGCGCAGGCTGTCGGGCACCAGCACCAGCATGTTCTCGGTGGTCCGGATCACCACCGGAATGACCAAGAGCGCCAGCGCGAAGATACCCGCCAGCGCCGAGAAATGGCCGACCGGGGCGACATACACCGCATAGACGACCAGACCGACCACGATCGACGGCGCCGAGAGCAGGATGTCGTTGATGAACAGCGTGGTCTTGCCCAGCCGGGTGTGCGCGCCGTACTCCGCCAGATAGACGCCGGAGAGCACGCCGAAAGGGGTGCCGATCAGGGTCGCCAGCCCGATCTGGATCAGGCTGCCGACGATGGCGTTCAACAGGCCGCCATCGCTGCCCGGCGGCGGCGTCATCTTGGTGAACAGACTCAGCGACAGGCCGCCCACGCCCATCTTGAACACGCTCGTCAACAGCCAGAACAGCCAGAACAGGCCGAAGGCGACCGCCATCATCGACAGGGACAGAGCGAAATAATTGGTCAGCTTGCGCCGCAGTCTGAGATCCATCATCAGGTGCCCTTGCCCTCTTTCCTGGACAGCCGCAGCAAGAGCAGCTTGGACAACACCAGCACGACGAAGGTGATCAGGAACAGGATCAGGCCCAGTTCGATCAGCGACGAGGTGTACATCGGCGTGGTCGCCTCGGTGAACTCGTTGGCCAGGGCCGATGCGATCGAGTTGCCCGCGGCGTAGAGGGAGGAAGTATCCAGCTGATCGGAATTGCCGATCACGAAGGTCACCGCCATGGTCTCGCCCAGGGCGCGGCCCAGTCCGAGCATGATGCCGCCGATGACGCCGACGCGGGTGAAGGGCAGCACCACGCTCCAGACCACCTCCCAGGTGGTGGCGCCGACCGCGTAGGCCGACTCCTTGAGGATTTCCGGCGTCACCTCGAACACGTCGCGCATCACCGAAGCGATGAAGGGGATGATCATGATCGAGAGGATGATGCCGGCGGAGAGCAGCCCGATACCGATCGGAATCCCCTGGAACAGGTGGCCCAGCAAGGGAATGTGGCCGAGCGTGGCGGTGAGGAAGGGCTGGATGTACTCGCTGAATATGGGGGCGAAGACCAGGAGGCCCCACATGCCGAAGACGATGCTGGGAATGCCCGCCAGCAATTCGATGGCGATGCCCAACGGCCGGCGCAGCCACAGCGGCGACAGCTCGGTGAGGAACAGGGCGATGCCGAAGGAGACCGGCACCGCGATGATCAGGGCGATCAGCGAGGTCACCAGGGTGCCGTAGATATGCACCAG
The DNA here is from genome assembly GCA_021811225.1 of Pseudomonadota bacterium. Taxonomy (GTDB): domain Bacteria; phylum Pseudomonadota; class Gammaproteobacteria; order Burkholderiales; family Rhodocyclaceae; genus CAIYYX01. Next base: position 14,242 of record JAJZPJ010000034.1, on the reverse strand, counting down.
GGCGCCGAAGTCATTCATCGGCGGATTCCAGTCGCGGTGCCACAGGAAGGAAAAGCCGAATTTGTGGATCGAAGGCAGGGCGCCATAGACCAGCGAGCCGAGGATGCCCAGCAGGATCAGGAGCGTGAGCAGCGCGAACAGGCGCGTCAGGTTATGAAATATCCAGTCGCCCAGACCCGAGCTGCGCTTCGTGCTATCCGCCATGATCCGTTGTCAAATATCCAGCAAACGTCCGACAAACTCAAAAAACCGCGCCGGCTGACGACAACCGGCGCGGGCTAAAGCAAGGGGGACTACTCATACACCGGCTTGCCGAAAGTATCCTTGATCGTCTTGGTCCGGGGGGTGTGGGTCGGCATGACCACGCTCGCCGGCAGCGGCATGTCATCCAGGTCGACGGCCATCTGGTCGCCGTCGTAGGACCGGGCGAAGAATTTCCGCACTTCGGCGGCCTGAACCTGGACGAAGCCGATGGCCGCGAGCGGCGTCGTGAGCTGCTTGATTCGCTTGGATATCATCATATTGACCTCAAGGTGCGGGGTTCAGGGCGCGCCCATTCTAGTCAGCCAATGTGACGGTAGCGTGACATGAAACCTGCCTTGGAAGATTGTCGGCGATTGCCGACCATTGTACCGCGGGTACGGGAAATCATTTCGACGACGGCGCTGCCGTTTCACCAAAAGATCACATTGGCCGGCTAATGTAGACGATTCGTCGCATTCAACTCGGGAGTCGCATGGAAAGCCCCCACAAAGGCAGGACCGGCCTGAGACGGCTATGGAACGCCTGCCGCTATTCGGCCGCGGGTCTGGCCGCCGCCTATCGCCACGAGGACGCCTTCCGCCAGGAAGCCCTCGCCGCCGCCGTGCTGATTCCGCTGGCGCTGTTCCTGCCGGCCTCAGGTGTCGGCCGGGCCTTGATGGTCGCCAGCGTCCTATTGGTGATCATCGTCGAGCTCTTGAACTCGGCGATCGAGGCGGCGGTCGACCGCATCTCGCTCGAAGATCATCGCCTGGCCAAGCGGGCCAAGGACATCGGCAGCGCCGCGGTGCTGATCTCGCTGATCAATGTCGCGGCGGTCTGGACGCTGGTGCTGTCCAATTGAACGCCGTCACGAAAACATCATCTCGGCGTCATCTATCGGTCGCCGGCGCCGCGGATCATGGCGGCATGAGACAGACCGAGGCACCTCGATCCCTGCGCATCGCGCTGGTCACGGAAACCTATCCGCCCGAGATCAACGGCGTCGCCATGACCCTGGGGCGGATGGTCGATGGCCTGCGCCAGCGCGGCCATTCCGTGCAGCTGGTGCGGCCGCGGCAGTCGGGCGCCGATCCGGCGGCGGCACCCGAGACGGCCGAGGAAGCGCTGACCCGGGGCCTGCCGATCCCGAACTATCCGGCGCTGCGCTTAGGCTTGCCGGCCAAGCGCCGGTTGTTGAGGCTATGGCGGGAGCGGCGGCCGGATCTGGTCCATGTCGCGACCGAAGGACCGCTGGGCTGGTCGGCCATCGCCGCGGCGCGCCTGCTGCGGCTTCCGCTCAGTTCCGACTTCCACACCAATTTCGCTCACTACAGCCGCCATTACGGCTACGCCTGGCTCAAGCGGCCGATCGGCGCCTACCTGCGCAAGTTCCACAACAGCACCGACCTCACCCTGGTGCCGACCGAGGCGCTGCAACACGAACTCGAACGACAAGGTTACCGCCGCGTCGGGGTGATCGCCCGCGGCGTCGATACCCGACTGTTCCGGCCCGGCCGGCGCAGCGCCGAGTTGCGCGCCGCCTGGGGGCTGGCAGAGGAAGATCTGGCGGTGATCAACGTCGGCCGCATGGCGGCGGAAAAGAACCTGCCCCTGGTGCTGCGCGCCTTCGAGGCGATCCGCGCAAAATCGCCGCGGGCAAGGCTGGTCCTGGTCGGCGACGGCCCGGAGCGGAGGAAATTGCAGCGGGCGCACCCCGAGCATGTCTACTGCGGCATGAAAACCGGCGAGGATCTCGCCCGCCACTACGCTTCGGGCGACCTGTTCCTCTTCCCCAGCCTCACCGAGACCTACGGCAACGTCACCCTGGAGGCATTGGCCAGCGGACTTTGCGTCGTCGCCTACCGGCACGCCGCCGCCGCGGAATTGATCCGCGACGGGGACAACGGTCTGCTGGCGCCGGCCGGCGACGAGCAAGGCTTCATCCGCGCCGCCCAGGGAGCGGCAGGTTCAAGCCTCGGGCAACGCGCCAGGATGCGCGACCGAGCCGCGGACAGCGCCGCCAGCCACGACTGGCAGCGCATCCACGACGGCTTCGCGCGCATCCTCGCCGCCACCGTCAAGAGCCACCCGGGCCTGGCTCCCGCCGCCGCTTGATCGGTCATCGACCCGCGCCGAAGAACATGCATATCCTCTACGTCTCGGACGTTTATTTCCCGCGCATCAACGGCGTCTCGACCTCGATCGAAACCTTTCGCGCCGAACTCCTGGCCGCCGGCCACCGGGTCAGCCTGATCGCCCCGCATTATCCGCCGGCCGAGGAAGTCGTCCGCGAGGCCGGCGACATTTACCGGATTCCGGGTCGCGCCGTGCCGCGCGACCCGGAGGACCGGCTGATGCGCTATCGCTGCGCGCTCGGCCTGGCCGAAGAACTGCGCCCGCAAGGAATAAGCCTGGTGCACATCCACACCCCCTTCGTCGCCCATTACGCCGGCCTGGCGTTGGCGCGCGCGCTGGGCGTGCCCGCCCTCGCGACCTACCATACCTACTTCGAGGAATACCTCGGCCATTATCTGCCCTTCCTGCCGCAGGCCTGGGTCCGTGCCGCGGCGCGGCGCTTCTCCCGCTTCCAGTGCAACGACGTGGCGGCGGTGGTGGTGCCCTCGGCGGCGATGCGCGAGGTGCTGGGCGATTACGGCGTGACCCGGCCGCTGCACGTGTTGCCCACCGGCATCCCGGAAGACTTCTTCACTCCCGGCGACGGCCGCCGCTTCCGTGCCCAACATGGCATCCCGTGCGCGCGGCCGATCGCCCTGTTCGTCGGCCGCGTCGCCCTGGAGAAGAACATCGGCTTCCTGCTCGAAGCCGTCGCACTGGCCGTGCAGACCCTGCCCGAACTGCTGCTGGTCGTTGCCGGCGAGGGGCCGGCGCTGCCCGCCTTGCACGCCGAGGCGCTCCGCCTCGGTCTTGCCGGCCACGTCCTGTTCGTCGGCTATCTCGACCGCCACAAGGGCCTGCGCGACTGCTACGCCGCGGCCGACGCCTTCGTCTTCGCCTCGCGCACCGAGACGCAAGGGCTGGTGCTGCTCGAAGCCATGGCCCAGGGCTTACCGGTGGTCGGCCTAGCCAAAATGGGCACGCGCGCGATCATCCTGCCGGAGCGCGGCGCGGTCGCGGCGCCCGACGACACCGCCGGCTTCGCCGCTTGCCTGCGCCGGGTGTTGTCGAATCCCGGCCACCGCGTGAAACTCGCCGCCGAGGCGCGCAGCTTCGCCATGGACTGGAGCGCGGCGACACGCGCACGGGAGCTGGTCGAACTCTATCGGTCGCTGCTCGACACCTAGACCGCCGTCGGCTGCGCGGCGCCCCACTCGACGAGTTCCATGCGTCCGTCGAAGTGCTCGACGATGGCGGTGCAGCTATCGACCCAGTCGCCGCAATTGATGTAGGTGAGGCCGCCGACCTCGCGGATCGCAGCGCTATGGATGTGGCCGCAGATGACGCCGTCCAGGCCGCGGCTGCGCACCGCGCGGATCACCGAATCCTCGAAATCATAGATGAAGCTGAGCGCGCGCTTCACCCGCCGCTTGGCGTAGCCCGCCAGCGACCAGTAGCCGGAAATGCGCAGCGTCCGCCGCAGCCAGGAGAGCCAGGCATTGACGCGCACCAGCAGGTTGTAGGCGATGTCGCCCAGCACCGCCACCCAGCGGTGATGGCGGGTCACCTGGTCGAATTCGTCGCCGTGCAGCACCAGGTAGCGCCGCCCGTCGGCGGCGACGTGGATATGCTCCTCGACGATCTGGATAGCGCCGAACGAGGTGCCGACGTGTTCGCGCAAGGCCTCGTCGTGATTGCCCGGAATCAGGGTCACCGCCGCGCCGTGGCGCGCCCGGCGCAGCACCTTCTGGACCACGGTATTCTGCGCCGGCGACCAGTGGATGCCGCGGCTCATCGCCCAGAAGTCGATGATGTCGCCGACCAGGAAGAGCTGATCAGCTTCATGTTCGCGCAGGAAATCGAGCAGTCTGAGCGACTGGCAACCGCGCGTACCCAGGTGGATGTCGGAGATGAAGATGGCGCGGAATTTCATGCGCCATGATCATAGCGAACCACTATGACCGATTGATGACAGCGCCGGAGCGTTCAGACCCGGTCGTGAGGCAGCGGACCGAGTGGCCACAGGGCCTCGAATTCAGCCGCCGTGCACGGCCTGGAGAACAGGAAACCCTGACCGTAGTCGCAGCCCGCCGCGGTCAGAATGGCCCTTTGTTCCGCCGTCTCTATCCCCTCGGCGATCACCTTGATGCCCAGCTTGTGGGCCATGACGATGATGGCCTCGGCGATCGCCTTGTCGCCCGGATCGTCGGCCAGATCGCGGACGAAGGACTGGTCGATCTTCAGGTAATCGATGCGGAACTTCTTGAGATAGGACATCGCCGAATAGCCGGTGCCGAAATCGTCGAGCGAGATGCGCATGCCGGCGTCGCCGAAGCGCATCAGCTTGTCGGCCACCTCGGGGCGATCGTCGAGCAGCAGGCCCTCGGTGATCTCGATGTTGATGCACCTGGCCGGCAGCCCGATCTCCTTCAGGTAATCCACCCAGGTCTCGTGGCTGTTGCCGGTCAGGAACTGGCGCGGCGACTTGTTCACGCTGATCTGCACCAGGCCGGTACCCGCCGCTCCCAGGCCGCCCGATCGGTGCCAGCGCTTGACCATGTGCGCCGACTCCCGGAACACCCAGTCGCCCAGTTCGCCGATCAGGCCGGTATCCTCGGCGATGGGGATGAACTGCGCCGGATGGATCATCCCGAACTGCGGATGGTGCCAGCGCAGCAGCGCCTCGGCCTTGACGATGGCGCCGCTGGCCAGGTCGACGATCGGCTGGAAATACACCTCGAACTGATTGGCGAACAAGGCCCCGTGCAGATCGTTGGAGAGCTGCAGCCGCATTTGCGCGGTCACCTGCATCGAGCCGGTGAAATAGCTGAAGCTGTTGCGGCCCTGCTCCTTGGCCGAATACATCGCCTGGTCGGCGTTCTTGAGCAGGGACTCGAGATCGCCGGCATCGTTCGGATAGATCGTGATGCCGATGCTGGCCGAGATGTAGGCCAGTTCGCCGTCGAGTTCGAAGGGCATCGCCAGCGTTCCGAGCATCGCCTGGGCGACCTCGCCGACCCGGTCGGTGTCGGCCAGTTCGCTCATGATCACGGTGAATTCGTCGCCGCCCAGACGCGCCACCGTGTCGGTGGCGCGCACGCACTCGCCGATCCGGCGCGCCGCCTCGATCAAGAGCTGATCGCCGGCCTGGTGCCCGAGCGTGTCATTGACCTCCTTGAAGCGGTCGAGGTCGATGAACAACAGCGCCAGGTACAGGCCGGCGCGCTGTGCCTTCATGATTTCCTGCTGCAGGCGGTCCTGGAACAGGCGCCGGTTGGGCAGGTCGGTGAGATGGTCGTAATTGGCCTGGCGCCAGATGGTTTCTTCGGCCCGCTTCTGTTCGGTGATGTCGGAGAACAGCGCGATGCGCCGCAGCACCTTGCCCTGAGCATCGACGAGGGTGTTGATCGACAGCCATTCGGGAAACTCCTCGCCGTTCTTGCGCCGGTTCCAAATTTCTCCCTGCCAACGCCCGGTGCTCGACAGCGTGTGCCACATTTCCTGATAGTAGGCGAGGTCGTGGCGGCCGCTCTTCAGCATTCTCGGGTTCTGCCCGATGGCTTCCTGCGGAGAATAGCCGGTCAGCCGGGTGAACGCCGGATTGACGGCGATGATGCGGTCGCCGGCATCGGTGATCATGATCGCCTCGCCGATCGCCCGATGCACCGACGCTGCGATCTGCAGTTCGTTTTCGGTGCGCTTGCGTTCGATGGCGAGACCGGCCAGCTGGGTCGCTTCGAACATCAGCAGTTCATCGTCGGCAGCGGCATCCCCCGCCCTGTGCCGATAGAAGGCGAAGACGCCGAGCACCTTGCCGTCGATGGCGCTGATCGGTTCCGAACGGCAGGACCAGTGCCCGCCCGCCGGCGCCCGCACCGGACAATCGGCGCAGCAGGACTGGCTGGCGATGCCCTCGATCGACGCGGGCTCGCCGCGCTGGGCCGCCCGCGCGCAGGCGGCAACGCCGCCCCCGATAATGAGGCCCGGGCCCGCCCCGGGTAGATTCGGCGCGGCGGCGCAGACCAGACGCCCGTCGGATTCATCGACCAGCAACACGGCGCAGCTCAGATCGTCGGTCTGCTGCTCCACGCCCACGGCGATGGCATCGAGAATCTCGGACAGGGGATCTCCCTGGGCGAGCAGATCCATCGCCAGGCTGCGCCTGTGCTCCCGCTCCTCGCCCCGCTTGCGCACCGTGATGTCGATCTCGTTGCCCAGATAGCCGGTGATTTCGCCGCGTTCGTCGCGCAGCGCCACGGCGCTGCCATTGACCCAGGCGATCGTCCCGTCGGGCCGCAGGAAACGGTAATCCATCGTCCATTCCCGGCCCGAGGCCCAGGCTTCGGTCCAGGCCGCGGCGATTCTCTCCCGGTCGTCCGGATGCTGCGTCGCGGTCCAGCCCAGCCCGGCCGCCTGCTCGGCGGACAGGCCGGAAATCTCGCACCAGCGCTGATTGACGAAGCGGCACTCGCCCCGGCCGTCGAGCTGGTAGATGCCGACCGGCGCGTGGGTGGCCAGCAGGCGAAAGCGCTCTTCGCTCTCGCGCAGCTGGGCCACCCGCTCCCTGATCCTCGCCTCCAGCTGCTGCTGGTTGGCCTCGATCAGGCGGCGCTGGCGGTACAGTTCGCAAAAGACCTTGACCTTGCCCTGCAGGATCAGGGGCTCGAAGGGCTTCATCAGGTAATCGACGGCGCCCAGTTCGTAGCCCTTGAACTGCAGCTGGATATCCTTCATGCCGGCGGTGACGAAGATGATCGGCAGATGCCGGGTCTTGGGATTGGCGCGCATCAGCTCCGCCGTCTCGAAGCCGTCCATGCCGGGCATCTGCACGTCGAGCAGCACCAGCGCGAAGTCCTGCTTCAGGGTATGGCGCAGCGCATCGTTGCCCGAAGAGGCCATCACCAGATCGATTCCCGGGTTGCCCAGGACCGCCTCCAGCGCGGTCAGGTTCTCCGGCCGGTCATCGACCAGCAGCAGCGCGATCCTGTCGGCGCTCGTCTCAGCCATCGCCGGGCCTCCTGCCCGCTGCCGCCGCCTCGCCCGCGACCAGCCGGCACAGCAGCGCGGTCATGGCCTCGAGTGGCACGACGTGATCGGCCCGGGTCGCCGCCAGCGCCGCCAGCGGCATCTGCTGGGCCGGGGCGTCTTCGGGGTCCTGGACGATGGCCAAGCCACCCATCTGCTTGACCGTCCGCAGACCCGAACTGCCGTCGCCGTTGGCGCCGGTGAGGATGACGCCGATCAGCGTCGAGCCGAAGGCGGCGGCCGCCGATTCGAACAGCACGTCGACCGACGGGCGGGCGTAGCTGACCCGGGCATCGGCGGCGAGCGAGAGCGAGCCGTCCCGCTCGACCAGCAGGTGATAATTGGGCGGCGCCAGGTAGGCGGTGCCCGGGGCGATCCGTTCCTGCTCGTCGGCCTCCTTCACCCGGATCGCGCACAGCTCGTCCAACAATTCGGCCAGACCGTCGCCGGCTTCGGGGCTGAGATGCTGGACGATCAAGAGCGGCAGGGGAAAATCCGCGGGCAAGCGCCCGAGCAGCAACTTCAGCGCCTGGACACCGCCAAAGGAGACGCCGATGGCCACGGCCCGGAATCTTTTAGCCATAGCGCTTCCTGTAAATGCGCAGCCCGGGGGCCAGCTCCTGATAGGCGCCGCGCGTCTCCCTGCCGTCCAGCGTCTCCTTCAGTCCCAGGCAGAGAAAGCCTCCCGGCAACAGGCTGGCGTCGAACAGCCGCAGGCAGCGCTCCTTCAGGGCCGGCTTGAAATAGATCATCACGTTGCGGCACAGGACCACGTTCATCTCGCCGAATTCGGCGTCGCTGGTCAGATTGTGCGGGGCGAAGACGATCCCCGCCTTCAACTCCGCGGACAGGATCGCCCGGTCGTAGCGGGCGGTGTAATAGTCGGCGAAGGAGGCCCGCCCCCCGCTCTTCTGGTAGTTGCGGGTATAGCTCTGCATCTCCGCCATCGGCAGCACCCCCTCCTGCGCCCGCTGCAACACCGCCTCGTCGATATCGGTGGCGTACATGCGGTAGCGTCCCGTCATGCCCTCCTCGTTCAGCACGATCGCCATCGAGTAGGCCTCCTCGCCGGTGGCGCAGCCCGCGTGCCAGATCTTGACGAAGGGATAGGTTTTGAGGAAGGGCACCAGCTGCTCCCTGATGGCCTTGAAAAAGGCCGGGTCGCGGAACATCTCGGTGACATTGACGGTGATGCCCTGGAGCAGCGAGGCGAACAGCTGCGGGTCGCGGAGCAGATCGGACTGCGCCTGGGAGAAGGTGGCGAACGCCGATTCGGCGAGCCAGTGACTGAGCCGGCGCTTGATCGAGGCCTCGGCGTAGTCGCGGAAGTCGTAGCCATAGACCCGCTGCAGGCCTTCCAGCAGCAGGCGAATTTCGACATCTTCCAGTTCCCCGGCATCCATGCGCTAGGGCCGCTGGAAGACCCAGACCCGGATCAAGGACAGCAGCCGGTCCACCTCGATCGGCTTGGCGATATAGTCGCTCGCCCCGGCCGCCATGCACTTCTCGTGATCGCCCTTCAGCGCCTTGGCGGTCATCGCGATGATCGGAAGATTGGCGGTCCTGGGATTCTTGCGGATCTCGCGCATCGCGGTATAGCCGTCCATCTCCGGCATCATGATGTCCATCAGCACGATGCTCACGTCCGGGTGCTCCTCGAGCCGGGCGAGCGCCTCCCTGCCGTTCTCCGCCTCGATCACGGTCATGCTCTTTTCCGCCAGGACGCTGGAGAGCGAGAAGACGTTGCGCATGTCGTCATCGACCAGCAGCACCTTCCGGCCCTCGAGCATGGCCTCCTTGTCGATGGCGGTGCGGATCATGCGCTGCTTGCTCGGGTGCAGATCGCTCTCGACCAGGTGGAGGAACAGGGTGACCTCGTTCAGCAGCCGCTCCGGGCTCATGGCCCCCTTGATGATGATGCTCTCGGCGAAGTGCCTGAGGCGGCGCTCGTCCTCGTGGCTCAGGTCGCGGCCGGAGTGCACGATGACCGGGATGCGGCGCGCGCCCTCCATGCCCTGCAGCCGGTCGAGCAGCTCGAAACCGGACATGTCCGACAGGCCCAGGTCGAGCACCATGCAATCGAAGGCCTGCGTGGCGAGCAGTTCGAGGGCGTCGTGGCCGCTGACGGCCAGCGCGATGTCGACGTCCCGCTCCTCCAGCAGGGCGCGCATGCTCTTGGCTTCGTCGCCGTCGTCCTCGACGATCAAGAGTCTCCTCACCGACTTGGCGAGCGAAGTCTCGATCGACTGCAGCACCTCGCCGAACTGCTCGGTGCTGAGCGGCTTGGTGACGAAGCCGATGGCGCCCATGGCCATCGCCTTCTGCCGGTCCTCCAGGCAGGTGATGAAATGGACCGGAATATGGCGGGTGCGCGGATTGTCCTTGAGGCTGCGCATCACGCCCCAGCCGTCGATGTGCGGCAGCATCACGTCGAGCACGACGGCGCTGGGCAGATGGCGGTCGGCCAGCGCGATGCCGCTCTCCCCATCGGCGGCGACCAGGGTGGCGAAGCCCCGCTCCCGGACCATTTCCTGCAGTATTTTGGCGAAGCTGAGATCGTCCTCGATGATCAGGATGCACTTGTCGCCGGCGGCCAGGCGCTCGCGATCGTCCGGCAGCGGCGCGGCGAAGGGCAGCGGCCCCGGCTGCGGCGGCCGGGGCGGCGCGAGCGGCCGGGGCGCCGCGGCGACGGGTGGCGGCTCGGGGCGAACGCCGGCCTGCGGCAGGTCGGAGGCCGCGAGCGGCAGATACAGGGTGAACACGCTGCCCTCGCCCACCGCGCTCTTCACCCGGATGTCGCCGTTCATCCGGCGGGCGAGCTCCAGGGAGATCGACAGCCCCAGCCCGGTGCCGCCGTACTTGCGGCTGACCGAGCCATCCGCCTGGTGGAAGGCCTGGAAGATCAGCTGCAGCTTGTCCGCGGGGATGCCGATGCCGCTGTCCCTGACGGCGAAGGCCAAGGCCGGCACCGGCAGCGGATTGTCCGCCGGCGCAGCCCGGGCGACGCGCAGCGAGACCTCGCCCTGCTCGGTGAATTTCAGCGCATTGGCGAGCAGGTTCTTGAGGATCTGCTGCACCCGCTGCGGGTCGCCCGAAAACAGCGCCGGCGTCCCGGCATCCAAGCCGACCCGGAAGTCGAGCCCGTTCTGTCCGGCCAGCGGAGCGAACAGCGCGCGCAGCGAGTCGCACAGATCGGCCAGCGCGATCTCGTCGAAATTGAACTGCAGCTGCCCCGCCTCGACCTTGGACAGGTCGAGGATGTCGTTGATCAGTTGCAGCAGATCCTTGCCGGCGCCGTTGATGGTGGCGGCGAAGTCGACCTGCTTGGCGCTCAGGTTGCCCTCCTTGTTCTGCATCAGCAGGCCGGAGAGGATCAACAGGCTGTTCAAGGGCGTGCGCAGCTCGTGCGACATGTTGGCCAGGAACTCCGACTTGTAGGTGCTGATGCGCTCCAGCTCGGCCACCGTGTGGCGCAGGTTCTCGGCGACGGTCTCGACTTCCTGGTTCTTGATGCGGATCTTCTCGCGCTGTTGCTCCAGCATCTGGGCCCGTTCTTCGAGCTCCTCGTTGCTCTGCTGCAGTTCCTCCTGCTGCACGCGCAGTTCCTCGGCCTGCTGCTGCGTCTCGTCGAGCAGGTCGGCCATCTGCCGATGCGCCAGATTGGCGTTCAGGCCGACGGCGATCGTCTCCCTGGCCAGCTCCAGGAAGCGCAGCTCGAGCTCGCCGAAGTCGCGGAAGGCGCCGATCTCGATCACGCCGACCAGGCGATTGCCGTGCAGCAGCGGAATGGCCGCGAAGACGCTGGGGGCGGCGCGGCCCAGGGCCGAGCCGATGTTCAGGTAGTCGGACGGAACCTCGGTCAGGCGGATCACCCGCTGCTCGCGCGCCGCCTGCCCGATCAGGCCTTCGCCCAAGCGGAACTGTTCGCCCAGTTTCGCTTCGCCGCTGATCGCGTAGGTGGCGGTGAGGCAGAGCCTGACCGCGCGCTCGTCGAACAGGTAGAGCGCGCCGACGCCGGCCTGCAGATAGTGCGCCAGGTAGCTCAGCACCGCGTTGGTCAGTTCGGCCGTCGTCTGATCCTCGCGCAGCAGCGAGTTCAGGTCGTTGCGCCCGGTCTTCAGCCAGTCTCGGCCGCGCTCGGTCTCGCGCGCCAGGCGCAAGGACCGGGTCATCTCGAGCAGGGCCTGATCGAGCGCGCTCTGCACCTCGCTCAGGCGCACCGCCGCCCGGATCAGGTCGCCCATCTCGTCGCCGGGCAGATGCTCGACGTCGATCTCCAACGGTTGCGAGACGACGATCTCCTGGCCGAGGTCGCCGGCACCGACCGCCTCCGCCGCGCGCAGCCGCTCGCCGCTGCCCTTGATCAGTTCCCGGAGCGCATCGACGGCGAGCGCCAGCGAACGCCTGACGCTGCGGGTGACCAGGAACGCCAGCGCGATTCCGCCCAGCGCGAACAGCGCCAGCGCCGTCAGGATTTCGGTCGTCACGACGCGGGCCTGACGCTCGGCCAGATTCCGGTAGTCGACGGCCTTGTTGTCGGCGTAGCCGGAAACGTCGGTCACCGCCCGCAACAGCGCTGCGCCGAGCAGGGCGTCCCGGCCTCGATTCAGGGCGCGCGCCTCCGCTCTGCGGCCGTCCCCGGCCAGGCGCAGGGTTTCTTCGCCGGCGGCGCGCCATTGGGCCAAGGCGGCGTCGATGCGATCGAGCGCCGCCCGATTGCCCAGGAAGCGCTGGCGGACCACGCTCATATGCCGATCGATTCCGGCGTTTTCCTGCGCCAGTTGCCGCTCCAGCGGGCCGACGCTCGCGGCAGTGGCGTCGAGCACCAGCTCGTCCATGAGCTTCTGCGCCGAGAGCACGCCCACCTCGACCTCAAGGATGTTTCGGCTGACGATAAACGGGTGCCGGAAGATCTCTGCGCTGGTGTCGGTCAGTTGCCCGATGCTGCGCAACGCCAGTGCCCCCATGGCCAGAACGGCCAGCAATACCAGAGTGAATCCCAGGAACAGTCGGGTGACGATCCTCGTTTTACTTGACATCACTGCCTTCCGTTAGCAGTCCGGACCGCAGCGACGCTGGTCCCGGGCTCGCGCTGAATTTCGGCCATCGCCGGCTCGCTTGTCCCTGCTCGGAGGACCGGCGCGGCACCTTTGCTCCAGGCAGCAAAGCGACGCCCGGCAGTCCCGATTATATCGACCATTCGGCATATCAGATAGCGGTAGCTGCGCCCCTCCCGCCTGCCCGGTTCACAAGCCGAGCCGCGGCCGGCGATGGCCATAAACGCCGTTGCGGGATCGATGGGCATCGGGTAGCATCCGGCGATCTGCCGGTACTGACGCTCATGGTGACCGATCTTAAAGAGCTGGTCTCGTTGTCCCCGGACCCGATCATTGCGGTCAGCCGGAGCGGCGCCATCGTGCTGTTCAACGAAGCGGCGGAACGATTGCTCGGTTACCGCGGCGACGAAGTGATCGGACGGATGACCATCACCCAGCTGTATGCCGCCGCCGACCAGGCGCGTCACATCAAGAAGCGGCTCTATTCGAGCCCCGATCGCCACATGCAGGGGTACGAGACGCAGCTGCTCTCCAAGGCGGGGCGCACCATCGACATCCGGCTGTCGGCCAAGCTCCTGATGCGCGATGGCGAGGAATTCGGCAGCATCGGTTTCTTTCACGACCTGACCGAAACCAAGCAGCTCGAGTTCGAGCTCAAGCAAATGTCGATCACCGACAGCCTGACCGGCTTGCACAATCAGCGGCATTTCCTTGCCGTCCTGGAGCCGGAGCTGGAGCGCGCCAAGCGACACCTGCGGCCCCTGAACCTGATTTGCATCGACCTGGACAACTTCAAGCAGGTGAACGACTTGCTGGGCCACCTGGAGGGCGACAACGCGCTGCGCTTCACTGCGCGAATCCTCTCGGAGGGAATCCGCAAGTCCGATATGGCGTTCCGCTACGGCGGTGACGAGTTCATGGTGCTGTTGATCGAGACGCGGAGCGAGGAAGCCGAAATCATCGGCAGCCGGCTGAAGGAAGCGTTCGACAAACGCTGGGCCGCCGAATGGAATCGCAAGCCGGGCTGCCCGATGGTCGGCCTCAGCATCGGCATCGCCGAGTTCGACCAGCACGAGTCTGCGCAAGGACTGATGCGCCGTGCAGACGCCCGCATGTACGCGACGAAGAAAAACAGCAAACGCTGATCCTCTTTCGAAATCCGCACGCCGGCGGCAACGGGTAACCCCTCCTCGCCGCCTCCCGGATGAGCGAGGCGCTGACGCTGCGCTTCGGCGGCAACTTCGCCAATAACCCCGTGCCGGACAATCGCGTCAATCCGCTGTTTCCAGCGATCATCAAGGATCAATACACGCTCGGTTTTGGTTATCTGTTGAACCGCCAGAGCGGCATCGATTTCTCGTTGGTCTATGCGCCGAGGGTGACCGTCACCGGAACTCAAACAGTCGACGTGCCGTATAGCGGCGCTCCCGACAACGCGACAACGATCAGCCATTCGCAGCTGAATTGGCAGCTCCAGTACGGTCACCATTTCTGACCCGTCGGATCGCGTCTTGAACGACCCTCGAACCGGTCAATGCCCCTGCACGAACAGATAAACGATCAGCGCAAGGCCGAAACCCGCCACCGCAATGTTCATGATCACGGACATATTCACCCAGTAGCCTGCTGGAATTTCGACCGGTTTCAGGGTCTTGAGAACGGTCCTGAATTGAAGCGCGGCCAGTACCGAAAGCGCCGCGCCGAGCAGGATGAACGTCAGGCCGATCCAGTACGACATTCCCGTCTCGGGGATTGGTCTGCCGCCAGGCGCGACCCCGCCTGGAGCGATCATGTGCAGAAAC
>JAJZPJ010000276.1 GCA_021811225.1 Pseudomonadota bacterium | reverse complement strand
CGAGCCCCCGGTCGTCGCGCACGCGCGGCGAATTCGAGCAGATGCGCCATTGGAAATCATCCACGACGTTCATGGCCGCAAGCCGCGTTCATGAGGGCGGCCTCCGGCGATGCCGCGGGTCGGCGCTGCGCAGGGGCGGGCGATTCCTGTCGCCGACGCAGCGATTAAGGAGACGGAGCGCGCAATTGCACGGCATGAATGAGGCGTCTTATTTGTCTGGCGACGATGATGAGGCGGTCGAGCCGCCTATCTTTTTGGCGACGGTATGGGCGGCATTGCCGGTTGCCTTCGCGCCCCGCTCGACGCCCCGCGCAGCGGCGCTCGCTCCGCGTTCAACGCCGCGAGCGGCCGCCCTCGCGCCCCGCTCGACTCCGTGTGCGGCGGCCTTCGCCCCGTGCTCGATGGCTTTCTCCACCTTGCCGACCACGCCGGTCGAAGCGCCGGTGGCCGACCCTGCTGTTTCATTGGCGCTGGCCGCGACACTGCTCAACAGCATGAGCGTTGCGAAGAGCAGCGGTGCTTTGTGAAGATTCGGTTTCATGATTGGCGAGTCCTTTGGTTTTAAAACATCATAATCTCATGGAACTCCGCTCGGCCTATGCGGAAGTTGGCAAGGCGCGGCAATGGCCCCCCTTGTTCGGCATCGCGCCCGCAAGACGGGACGTCCGGGGGATCAAAGGATGGCCTGCCAGTAGCCGACGTCGATCCATTTGCCGAGCTTGAAGCCCACCTCGCTGAAGTGAGCCGCCTTCTTCATGCCCAGTCTCTCGTGGAGGGCGACGCTGGCGGGATTGGGCAAGGCGATGCCGCCGATGACGACGTGCATGCCGCGCTCCCTGAGTGCGGCGAACAGGCGTTCGTAGAGCGCGCTTCCGAGCCCCTGGCCCAGGCAATCCGGATCGAGATAGACGGTGCTCTCGACGGAATAGCGATAGGCGCAGCGCCCCTTCCACTTCGAGGCGTAGGCGTAGCCGATGATCTGCCCGTCGCGCTCCGCGACCAGCCACGGCAAGGATGCCGACGCGACTTCGGCGATGCGCCCGGCGATCTCCTGCGCGGAGACCGCTTGCTCCTCGAAGCTGACGATCGTGTTGAGGATGAAATGGTTGTAGATCCGGGCGATCGAATCGGCGTCGCCGGGGCTGACGGGGCGGATCGTTGCGATCCCCTCGTCCGGCCGCGCCTGAGGGGCGCGCCCGGGAACGGGGGCAAGCGCCCATTCGGCCGCCGCGCGCGCGTGAATGCGGGTCGTGTCGAACACCGGAACCGGCGAATCCTGCGGGCCGATCAGCATCGAAATCTCGGTGCAGCCGAGGATGATCGCTTCGGCGCCGTCATCGACCAGCCTCCGGATGATCCGCTGGTATTGCCGGCGCGAATCGGCCAGCACCTTGCCCAGGCACAGCTCCCCGTAGATCACGGCGTGGATGGTTGCGCGATCGGTCTCGTCCGGGACGAGGACTTCAAGATGGTGGCGCTCGCTCAGCCGGCCGCGGTAGAAATCCTGCTCCATCGTAAATCTCGTCCCGAGCAGGCCGACCTTCTTCATCCCGGAGCGCTTGATCGCCTCCGCCGTCGGGTCGGCAATGTGAAGCAGCGGTATATCCACGGCGGCTTCGATGGCGTCGGCCACCTTGTGCATCGTGTTGGTACACAGCACCAGAAAATCGGCCCCGGCCGCCCGGAGGGATCTGGCCGCGTCCGCCATCGCGCGTCCGGCTTCATCCCATGCGCCGGCCTGTTGCAGGCGCTCGATTTCCTGGAAGTCCTCGCTGACGAGGACGAGCCTGGCGGAGTGCAGGCCGCCCAGCCGCTCCTTGACCGTCTCATTGACGATCCGGTAATACGGCACGGTTGATTCCCAGCTCATGCCGCCGATCATGCCGATAGTTTTCATGGCTTCCCCGAGCTATGGCTCATCGCGCACCGCCTGCCAGTAGTCAGTCATGGCTGATGGCTAGGTCGGGCTTTAGCCCGACTGTCGGCCTCATCGCACCAGGCCGCGGTGAATGACCGATCAGGTCCGACCCGCGGGCGATGGGGGCGCCGCGGGCTGCTGCTCCACCCGCTCTAGCGCCGGATCGAGGCAGGCCCAGCCAGGTGCGCTTGCCGCCCATATGTTCATGCTCGGCTGAACGGATGACGGATCGTCCAGGTTGCCAGCGCGGACAACCCTGAACTGCGGGCGGGCAGAGGACTTGGCGAAAAGATGCGTGCCGCAACTGGGGCAAAACTGACGCGTCACCTCGTTACCGCTGTCGGCGGTCTTCGTGTGCTCGGCGAGCGGCCCGGAAATGGCGAGCCCGTCGGTGGGAACGAGCAGATTCACCGTTCCGTTTGCGGCGAGGTGCTGGCAATCGCGGCACCAGCAGACCCGGGTGAGCAGGGGATCTGCGGAGAGCGTGAAGCTCACCGCGCCGCAAAGGCAGCGTCCGGTTCTTTCAGTCATTGCTTCGTTCCTCCATCGATTTTCCTGGGCCTGACACGGAGCACCGACGCTGCGCGCTTTATCGCGCAGCGGCCGTGTCGGCCGCCGGGTTGGGGTCGATTGCCGCCGAATAGACTTTCATGGCCGGCGCCAAAGCCGCATCGGAAACAGAATTATCATTCTATGCTCTGTGATCAGCAAATATTGCCGCCCAAGGTCTGAGCTCGGAGCGCAGCCCGTCGGGGCCGCCGCGACTGCGGCGAACTGCCGGGCGGCATTTCACTGGCGCTCCCATGGTTCGACTGCGCCTGCCCGCACCCTGAACAGGGGGTGGGGCGCCGGCACCCCCGCGTCCCGCCAGGTCCGACAAAGCGCAGGATTGCGGACTGCGAGCTTGGCCAGCAGATGCGACCATTCGTACTCCATCTGGCCGGACGTGACGGAGAGCATTGCCTGGCTTCGGGCCGGCCGGATCTTGCGCTGGTCGAAGGAGTAGCCGCACGCTTCCGCTTCCGCGTGAATGCCTTTCAGGTATAGCGAGATGGCGGACAGCGGCGCCGACTGGCTCTTGAAGCGATCCAACTGCGGATGGCTGCGATACCCGCGTGTTTCTCCGCGCAAAACCGCTTGCGCCAGGA
>JAJZPJ010000275.1 GCA_021811225.1 Pseudomonadota bacterium | reverse complement strand
CAAGGACCTGCAGGTGTTGCGCGACGAAGCCTCGCTCGACATCGCCCAGGAGGTGCTGCAGCAACTGCCCTGGCCGATCATCGGCATCGACGACGAACGCGCGATCGCCCTGGCCAACGCCGCCGCCGATTTTCTCTGCGGCGGCGCCGCGCCGCTGCTGGGCCGGGCCATCGACGGCTGCCTGCCGGCGGCGCTCATCGCGGCGCTGGACGGCGCCGCTCGGGCGGAGGCGGACGTCGAGATCGACGGCGTCCGCTACCACATGCGCGCGAGCCCCATGGGCGAGACCTCGCGCTCGAACGGCACCCTGCTGGTGCTGCTGCCCCGCGAGGCGACATCATGAATGCGACGATTCGAACGATTCCGCTCAGCCAGGCCGAGCCGGGGATGGTGCTGGCCTCGGACGTCACGCTCGGGGGCAAGGTTCTGCTGCCGGCGGGCGCGGTGCTGGACGCCGACAGAATCGAGGGTCTGGCCCGGCGCGAAGTGGCCGAGATTGCCGTGCCGGCGGGGGCCGCGCGCTCCGAAGCGCAGATCGAGGAGTTGCGCGCGGTGCAGCGGCGACGCGTCGATCGCCTGTTCCGGCGGGCGGGATCGGACGCCACGATGCAGGCCTTGCGGCGCGCGCTGCTGGACTACCGCCTGAAGGCAATCGAATGAACGCGATCACGCTGGAGACGGTGGTGGCCGATCTCGAACGCTTGCCGGCGCTGCCGGAGGTGGTGCAGGATCTGCTCGACTATCTGCGCCGGCAGGAAGTGGATGTCGCGCAGGTCGCGCATCGGGTCGCCCGCGATCCGGCCTTGGCGGCGAAGCTGCTGCGCGTCGCCAATTCCTCCTTTTACGGCCTGCAGGGCCAGGTGGCGACGATCAACGACGCGCTGGTGGTGCTGGGCCTGCGCGCGGTGCGCACCCTGGTGATGGGTGCCGCGCTGGTGGCTCACTTCAGGACGCTGGCGGCGGCGGACTTCGACCGGCGCGCCTTCTGGGCGCACAGCGCCGGCACCGCCCTGTGCGCCCGGGTGCTGGCGCGCGAGCGGGGCGCCAATGCCGAGAACGCCTTCACCGCCGGCCTGCTCCACGACATCGGCCGGTTGATCCTGGCGGCGCGCCATCCCGAGGCGTACCAGCGCGTCGAGGCGCGGCGCGCGGCGCAGGACGGCTACCCGCTCGACGCGGAGCGCGAGGTGCTGGGCTTCGATCACGCCCAGATCGGCGCGGTGCTGGCGGCGCGCTGGAAATTTCCCCAGGAGATTGCGGCGGCGATCGCCGCTCATCACGCCCCGGCGGATCAGCCCGGCGCCAGTCTCGCCGACCTGATCCACGTCGCCGACGTGATGGCGTACGCGCTCGAATTCCCGGGCGGGGAAGACGATCTGGTGCCGCGCCTGTCGACGCTCGCCTGGAATCGGCTGGGGCTGGGCTGGAACGAATTTACCCGGTTGCTGGGCGAGGCCGATGCCCAGCGCGGCGAAGCGGAATGGCTGCTGGAATAGAGAAGAGGAGCGGCATGAGCAACGACAAGAGGCAGCAGGCGGGCCAGACATTCGAAGTCTTGCCGCTGGCGCTGGAGGACTTCAAGTTTGCGCTCGATCGGCACGTCATCGTCAGTGTCACCGATAGCGAAGGCCGCATCGTCGAAGCCAGCGACATGTTTTCAAAAATCTGCGGCTATTCCCGAGACGAGCTACTCGGCCAGAATCACCGTCTGCTCAACTCCGGCCACCACTCCAAGGAATTCTTCGAGAAGCTGTGGCGCACCATCGGTGCCGGCAAGGTCTGGCAAGGCAATATCCGCAACCGGCGCAAGGACGGCGATTTTTACTGGGCGGCGACCACTATCGTACCCATTCCCGGCGAAGATGGGCGGCCTCGGCGCTATGTGTCGGTGCGCACCGAGATCACCGGACAGGTCGAAGCGGAAGACGATCTGCGTCGCAGCCTGCAGAACTTCCGCATGCTCTCCGAGACGGTCAATGTGGGTATCGTGCTGAATCGCGGCGGCAAGGTGCTCTATGCCAATCCCGAGGCCGAGCGGCTCACCGGTTACACGCGCGATGAACTGCTGAGCAAGGACTACTGGGAACTCGTTCTTCCGGACCAGCGCGAGACGATGCGCGAACGGGTCGCGGCCCGCCAGCGCGGCGAGGTGCTGACCGACCACTACGAGTACAAGCTCAATACCAAGAGCGGTGCCGAAGCCTGGGCCGAGGTCAGCGCTGCGATGATCGAATACCAGGGGCTGCCGACGGTGCTCGGCAGCTTCATCGACGTCACCGAGCGCAGGCTGGCGGAGGAAAGGCTGCGCCACGTGCAAAGCGATCTCGAACAACTGGTGAAGAGTCGCACCGCCGCGCTGGAGCAGGCCAACCTTCAGTTGGCGCAGGACGTGCACAGCCGGGAGGAGGCAGAAGCGGTGCTGCTGCGCCGCAACGCCGAGCTCTCCGAGCTCAACAGCCGCCTCAAGGAGGCGCAGGAGCAGCTGCTGCAGGCGGAGAAGATGGCGTCGATCGGGCAGTTGGCGGCGGGGGTGGCGCACGAGATCAACAATCCGATCGGTTACGTGCATTCGAACATCGGTTCGCTGGAGGGCTACCTCGGCGATCTGTTCCGGATACTCGACGCTTACGTCGCGGCCGAGGCGGAGATGCCGGCGGATCAGCCGGTGTGCGCCGAGCCGAGGCGGCTGAGGGCGGAGCTCGATCTGGCCTTTCTGCGCCAGGACATACCGCAGCTGATGAACGAGTCGAAGGAGGGCATCTCGCGGGTGCGCAAGATCGTCCAGGACCTGAAGGATTTCTCGCACGTGGATAGCAGCCAGGAGTGGAGGTGGGCGGATCTGCACCAGGGGCTGGACTCGACCTTGAACGTGGTGAACAACGAGATCAAGTACAAGGCCGAGGTGGTGAAGGAATACGGCGAGCTGCCGCAGGTGGAGTGTCTGCCCTCGGAGCTCAACCAGGTATTCCTGAACCTGCTGGTCAATGCCGCGCACGCCATTGCCGAGGGCGAGCGGGGCAGGATCACCTTGAGGAGCGGCAGCGAGGGGGAGCGGGTCTGGATCGAGGTGGCGGACA
>JAJZPJ010000274.1 GCA_021811225.1 Pseudomonadota bacterium | reverse complement strand
GTCGCGCAGCAGTTCCAGCGTGCTCATGCCGACCTGCACCGTGGCGCGCGTCCTGACGCCGTTCAGGGTGAAATCGATGTCATGCTTGAGCGACATGGTCGAGTATCCTCTTGGTCATGTTGTGAATTAACTCCTTGCGGTACCAGGCGCTGGCGCGCACGTCGTCGATCGGCGTCACCTCGTCGCGCGCGGCGGCGGCCGCCGCCGCGATCGTCGCCGCGGTGAGCGGCCGGCCCTCCAGCGCCGCCTCGGTCAGCAGCGCCCGCACCGGGGTTGCCGCCACCGCGCCGAAGGCGACGCGGACCCGGGACAGGATGCCGCCCTCGAGCACGCCGCCAAGACCGATGGAGATGGTGGAGATGTCCAGCGCCGGCCGGGTGCCGAACTTGAAGAAGCGGCCGAAATAATTTTTCGGCGGCAGCGGGATCGAGACGCCGGCGAGCAGCTCCACCGGCGCGCGGCGGGTCTTGCCCGGACCGACGAAAAATTCGGCGATCGGCATGCTGCGCCGGAACAGCGCTCCGTCGGGCTTGGACACCAGCTCGACCCGGGCATCCTGCGCCAGCAGCGGCACCAGCGTGTCGCCCGCGGGCGAGGCGTTGCAGATGTTGCCGCCGATCGTGGCGGCGTTGCGGATCTGGTCGCTGGCGAAGTGGTCGCAGGCCTCGATGAGCAGCGGCAGGTGCGCGCGCACCAGCGGATTGTCCTGCAGCTCGGTGATGGTGGTGAGCGCGCCGATGTGGATCTCGCCGCCCGAGACGCTGACGCCTCTCAGCTCGGCGATGCCGCGGATGTTCATCAGCGTGCGCTGCGGCTTCAGCCGGCCCGACCTGTGCTGCGGCATCAGGTCGGTGCCGCCGGCGAGGATGGTCACCTCGCCCACCTGCTGCAGGCAGTCGACCGCCTCATCCAGCGTGGCGGGCGCGGCGTAGTGCTCGATCTCGCTCATCTCTTGGTCCTCAAAAACGTATCGGTTCCCGGTAGCGGCCAAAGACCGCCACCAGTTCCCGGGTGATCTCGCCGACGCTGGCGTAGGCCTTGACCGCCGCGACGATCGCCGGCATGAGGTTGGCGCCCGATCGGGCGTCGGCCCCGACCTGGGCCAGGCAGCGCGCCACCTCCCGGGCGTCGCGCTCGGCGCGCACCCGGTTCAGATTGTCCACCTGGCGCCGGGCGTCCTCCTCCCGGTAGGGATGGAACTCGACCGGATGCTCCTCGTCGCTGTCGTTGCGGTAGCGATTGACCCCGACCTTGGGGAAGGCGCCGGACTCGATGTCGCGCTGCATCCGGTAGGCCTGGGCCGAGACCTTGGCCTGGATCACGCCCTCCGAGACCAGCTTGACGATGCCGCCCTGGGCGTCGGTCTCGGCCATGATCTCGACCATCTTGTCGCGCATCTGATTGGTCATGGTCTCGACGTAGTAGGAGCCGGCGAGCGGATCGACGGTCTCGGTCAGGCCCATTTCCTCGATCAGGATCTGCATGGTGCGCAGCGAGATGCGCGCCGAATATTCGGTCGGGATGGTGTAGGCCTCGTCGTAGGAGCACAGCGCCATGGTCTGCGTCCCCGACAGCGCGGAGATCAGCGCGTAATAGGCGCCGCGCACGATGTTCAGCTCCGGCTGCTCGAAGGTCAGGCCGCCGCCGCCGCCGGCGGCGATCATGCGCAGCCACATCGAGCCGGGCTGCTCGGCGCCGTACTCCTCCTTCATGATCTTGGCCCACAGGCTGCGGCCGGCGCGGAACTTGCAAACCTGCTCGAAGATGTTGCCGAAGATGTTGAAGTTGTAGGACAGCCGCCCGGCGAACTCATCGACCGGCAATCCGCGCCTGGTCACCTCGTCGGCGTAGGCCTTGGCGATGCAGAAGGCGTAGGCCATCTCCTGCGCCGGGGTCGCACCGGATTCGCGGATGTGATAGCCGCACACCGACACCGGGCTGTATTTCGGCGCGTGCCGGGCGCAGTACTCGATGGTGTCGCCGACCAGCCTGATCGACGGCTCGACCGGGAAGATCCAGGTGCCGCGGCCGATGAACTCCTTGAGGATGTCGTTCTGCGCGGTGCCGCGCAGCTTGTTCACGTCGTAGCCGCGCTTCTCGGCCATCGCCAGGTACATGGCGATCAGGATCGCCGCGGCGCCGTTGATGGTCAGCGACACGGTGATCCGGTCGAGGTCGATGCCCTCGAAGGCCAGCTCGAAGTCGCGCAGGGTATCGACCGACATGCCGACCCGGCCGATCTCGCCCTCGGCCAGCGGATCGTCGGAGTCGAGGCCGATCTGGGTGGGCAGGTCGAAGGCGACGTTGAGCCCGGTCTGGCCGTTACTGATCAGGTACTTGAAGCGCTGGTTGGTCTCGCTCGGATTGCCGAAGCCGGCGTACTGGCGCATGGTCCAGGGCTGCTTGCGGTACATCAGGCGGTGGATGCCGCGGGTGAACGGGTACTCGCCGGGCAGGCCGACCATCTTGTCGCCGCCGCTGGTCTCGACGTCCTCGGCCGTGTACAGCGGCTTCACCGCTATGCCGGATTCGTTCACCACGGGCTGGACTTCGGGCTTGACCCCCGGCTTGGCGCGATCGTTCATTTGACCTGCTCCCGGATGAAATCGACGATGGCGTCGAGCTTGGAGCCGGTCGGGAAGATGCCCTTGAAGCCCAGCTCGGAGAGCGCCTGATGGTCCTGAGCCGGCAGGTTGCCGCCGATCAGCCACAGCTTGTCGGTGAGACCGTCGGCTTCGAGCAATGGTTTCAGCTTGCGGCAGAAGGGCAGGTGGGAGCCGGCCATGCTCGACAGCGCGATGACATCGACGTCCTCCTCCAGCGCCGTCCGCGCCACCGCTTCCGGCGTCTGCCTCAGCCCGGTGTAGATCACCTCGAAGCCGGCGTCCATCATCGCCCGCGCCACGATCTTGGCGCCCTGGTCGTGGCCGTCGAGACCGGGCTTGGCGAGCAGGACCTTGATGTGTTGTTGCGTCACGCCGACACCTCCTTGGCGATGATGAGTTTGAGGATCTCGCTGGTGCCGCCGCCGATCAGGGTGAAGCGCACGTCGCGCAGGTAGCGCTGCACCGGATACTCCATCGCGTAGCCGTAGGAAGCG